>JAVKSW010000083.1:0-8744 GCA_039583505.1 Bryobacteraceae bacterium
GTGCCGACCATCAGGAACAATCCTGCAATCAGCCACAAAAAGAACCGGCCCCAGCGGACGCCGTCGAACAAGGATTGTTCAGCGTGGGCCATTCAGACCGCCTCCCGCAGCTTTTCCAGGATTCTTTCCGCTGCTTGCGAAACGTTTCCGGCGCCGAGCGTGATGATCAGATCTCCGGAATCCGCCGCTCGGGTGATGGCTTCGATACCGTCGTCCATGCTTGCAACGTAGTGCGCAGACCTGTGGCCATAAGAGCGAATTGTTTCGACCAGCGCCTCGGCCGTGACACCTTCAATTGCCGGTTCGGAGGCCGCGTAAATATCCAGCAGGTAGAGCTCATCAGCCTGGTGGAACGCGGTTCCAAACTCATCGAGCAGATGCTTCGTTCGAGAGAAGCGGTGCGGCTGAAAGAGCACCAGAATGCGCCGGTAAGGGGAGAGCCGCGCGGCGGCGAGCGTCGCCTTCACTTCCGTCGGATGATGGCCGTAGTCGTCGATTACCGTTACGCCATGTTCGACGCCGCGCACCGAGAAGCGCCGGTCAACACCAGTGAAGGCGGCGAGGCCTGCCCGGATGTTTTCAATAGATACTTCTGTTTCAAGACCAACCGCGATGGCGGCAGTCGCATTCAGAACGTTATGGATGCCGGGAACGCCCAGACGGAACGTTCCAAGCTCCGCGCCTGACCGGCGAATGGAGAAATCGCTTCCACCAGAGGAAACCGCAACGTTATAGATTTCCAAATCCACCTGTGCAGACCGGCCGTAGGTGATGGTCCGGCGGCGAATGCCTGGAAAGATCTGCTGGACGTTTTCGTCTTCCATGCACAGAACCGCCACGCCATAGAACGGGACCCTATTAACGAAATCGGCGAAAGCGGCCTGGATCTCCTCCAGCGAGGCGTAGTGATCCAGGTGCTCACGATCGATGTTGGTCACCACCGCGATAATCGGCGCGAGCTTCAGAAAGGAGCCATCGCTCTCGTCCGATTCGACCACCAGGATGGCGCTCTTACCCACGCGAGCGTTCGAGTTCTGCATTGCGGCTACGCGTCCCCCGACAACTACGGTGGGATCCATGCCGGCCGCATTCAAGATGCAGGCGACCATCGAAGTGGTGGTGGTCTTTCCGTGACTGCCTCCGATGGCAATTCCGAATTTGAGGCGCATCAGCTCGGCCAGCAGCTCGCCGCGGGGAATGATTGGGATTTGCAATCTTCGCGCTTCGGCTACTTCCGGATTTTCCGCATCCAGCGCCGAGGTCACCACTACGGCCTTTGCGCCGGCCACGTTTTCCGCCCTGTGCCCCGGGTGGATCGCCGCACCCATTTTGGCCAGGCGGTCCGTCGTCGGGGAGAGCTTGAGGTCCGACCCCGACACCTGGTACCCCAAAGTGAGCAGGACTTCCGCGATCCCGCTCATTCCGATGCCCCCGATTCCCACGAAATGGACGTGCTGGGGCTTAAAAAACATTTCTCAAACGTATTGTTTCGGCTTTCCTTTCGAGTGTCAATGCGCAAACCGGCGGTTTGGCGTTTTCCGCACGATTTTTTCTCGAGCGCAGATTCATGCGCTGTTTGGATGTGCATTTCAATCACTCGCGGCCGCTGCTTGCTCCATCACGTCCGCAGCCCGTTCCGCGGCTCCTGGCCTGGAGAATTCGCGCACCCGGACACGCATCTTCTCCAGCTCAGCCGGGTTGCTGCGCAGACTCTCGACTTCGCGGAACAGGCGCTCGCCCGTCATCTCGGCGTCGAGAACCATGCGCGCTGCGCCACGTGCAACAAACGCTTCCGCATTGCGCCGCTGATGGTCGTCGGCGGCAAACGGGAGCGGAACCAGCACGGAGGGCATGCCGGCGGCTGCGATCTCGTTCACCGATCCGGCCCCGGCGCGCGCCACCACGAGATCCGCTTCCCAAAACGCTGCGGCCATATTCGGAAGGAAAGGGACAACTTTCCCGTCCAGGCCCGCACGCGAAAACTCCCGAGCCAGCGCTTCGTATTCAGCGGTCCCGGCCTGATGGAGGATGCGGATAGGAGAACCATTCCGGCGAAACAGAGGCCAGCTCTGAAGCGAGGCGCGATTGAGGGTCCGGGCGCCACGGCTGCCGCCGGTAACCAGCACGGTGAAGACGCCGCTGCGCTTCGGCTCAACGGAAAAAAACTCGGCACGCACCGGCAAACCGGTTACTTCGGATTTCGACTTGGGGAACCAGGCTCGCGTCGATTCGAACCCGAGCAGCGCGCGAGACACGCGACCCGCCATTCTGCGGTTGGCCAAGCCGGGCACCGCATTGGGCTCCATAACAATCAGCGGAGTGCGGGACAGAACTGCCGCGATCATGACCGGCCCGGCCACATAGCCGCCCATGCTAAAGACCGCGCGCGGTTGGAAGCGGTTGAGAATCGCAAGCGCGGCCCCAATACTGATGGGCAATTGCGCCGCTGTCTGAAGCTGTTGCCGGAAGCCGACACGATTCAAGCCGCCGATACGAACGAATTCGATGTCGAAACCGGCTTCGGGGATCAATCGCGATTCCATGCCTTGCCTGGTTCCAATGAACAGCAATCTGTGGCCGCGGTCGCGCAGAACACGCGCGACGGCGAGCGCCGGAAAAATGTGGCCGCCTGTTCCACCGCCCGTGATCGCAAACGAGTAGGGCATCGCTGGTTATCAGGCCGCATGCTCGCTCACGCTCAGCAGCATGCCCATGAGCAACAACGTGCTTAACAGTGAGCTTCCGCCGTAGCTGATGAAGGGCAAAGGAATACCTTTGTTCGGCGCGATGTCCAACACCACGCTCATGTTGATCAGCGCCTGCACCACGACGCAGATAGTGACGCTCAACGCCAGATAGCGCCCGAAATTGTCCGTCGCACGCACATACGTGCGCATGCCGCGCCATAGGACAACCAGGAAGCCTGCGACCAGCAGCAGACAACCGAAAAGACCCGTCTCCTCGCCGATGATGGCGTAGATGAAATCGTTCTGCGCTTCCGGCAAATAGAGCAGTTTCTGCCTGCTTTGCATCAAGCCGACGCCGATAATGCCTCCCGAGCCAACCGCGATCTTGGCTTGGCGCTGCTGATATCCCGGATCGCTGGTCGACGCTGTTTTCCTGGCGTATTCCAGGATTCGGCCCTTCGGGTCGATCTTGGCGAGCAGTTTGTGATCGGAATCCAGAAAATCGATGGCGCGCGCCAACCGATACGGCTTCACCACAATGGAGCCGAATGCGAGCAGGAAACCAAGCGCGCCGCAGACGATCAGATAGCGGTACTCCACGCCCGCGACAAAGATGACTGCCACCGTGGTCGCAACCAGAACGACGGCAGTACCGAGATCCGCGACCGCTACTGCTACCGCCATCACTGAGATGCAGACGGCGATGGGGCCAAGCGTATATTTATGGTTCACCTCGCCCAGCCGCCGGCACAGCAAAAACGCCAGAAAGAGCGCCAGGGCTGGCTTGGCTAATTCGGAAGGCTGAAGCGAAAAGGGTCCCGCTTTCAACCAGCGGTGACTACCGGAATCCGTGACGTAAACCACCAGCAGGAGTAACAGCACCATCCCCAACGCGGCAAACGCAAATTTAGGATTGTTCCATTGACGATAGTCCCGCTTCATGCAGTACAGGAGCAGGACGATTCCGAAAACGGCCCAGCCGAGCTGACGGAGAAAAAAATAGGTGCTCGGAAGATGGTACTTCAACTCGGCGATCATGGAGGATGCGCTATAAACCATGACCAGCCCGAAGCACACCAGCCCTAGGACGGTAAGGAACAAAATCCAGTCTGTTTTCAGCCGTTGCGCCATTTGGATTAGAACAATTCCGCCACTATCTGTTTAAAACGCCTGCCGCGCTCCTCGAAGTTTTGAAACTGGTCGAAGCTCGCACAAGCAGGGGCGAGCAGGACGGTAGCGCCGGGACGAGCGTGCCCGCGCGCATACTGGATTGCGCGCTCCAACGTGCCGCATTCGATCAAGGGCACGGCGCCTTCCAGAGCCTGCCTGATCAGCGGCGCGGCAGCATGCGGATACGGCGGCGGAGCGCCAATCAAGAGCGCGCCTTCGGCATTTTGCCGCAGCGGCTCTCGCAATGGAGTGTAGTCGCTTCCTTTATCTTTTCCTCCCAAAATGATCCACAACCTGCCTGGGAAAGCGCCGATGGCCTTCAATGCGGCGTCGACATTGGTGGCTTTCGAATCGTTGAAATACTCGACGCCAT
Source organism: Bryobacteraceae bacterium (assembly GCA_039583505.1). Taxonomy (GTDB): domain Bacteria; phylum Acidobacteriota; class Terriglobia; order Bryobacterales; family Bryobacteraceae; genus Bog-105. The sequence continues at coordinate 4,231 of JAVKSW010000083.1, forward strand.
CCAGCGCCCGCACGAATTCCATTCGATGCTCCACGCCCGGGAAAACCTCCACGGCGCCGCCGATTGCATTGAGGCTCGCACCGGCAAGGTGTGCAATGACAGCCGCGGCCATAACGTTCTCGATGTTGTGCAACCCGCGCAGCTTGATCTGAGAGCGTTCCATGAACGGGGAATCGCCCCAGCACACTGCATTGCCCGAGAGCCAGACACCGACCGGAACTTTTTGAGACGAGCTGAACCAGAACACCTCCGCTCTCGCACTCTTGGCGAACGCATAGCAGGCGGGGTCGTCATAATTCAACACTGCGAAATCGCCGGTCTGCTGCGTCTCGAACACTCGCGCTTTGGCGGCGGCGTAAGTGGCGAACGTGCGGTGCCGGTCGAGGTGATCGGGCGTGACGTTCAGACAGGCGGAAATATGCGCGTGAAACTTCGAGATGGATTCGAGCTGAAAGCTGGAAAGCTCGAGCACGTTCCATTGATTCGTATCTGAAGATTCGATCATCGAAGTAACCGCGGTCCCGATGTTGCCGCCTACCTGGCAACGAATTGCGCATCCAGCGAGCAAATGGCCGGTCAGCGCGGTTGTCGTGGTCTTGCCGTTCGATCCCGTGATGCCAATTACCGGACCTTTCAAAAAATAAGAAGCCAGCTCCACTTCCCCGATCACCGGAATGCCGCGCTCGCGAGCCGCAATCAACAGCGGCAAATCGTAGGGCACGGCGGGCGACAGCACGATGACGTCCGGCTGCCGTCCCAGGTCGGTCGCGTTCTCCGGCTCTTGCGCCACAACGGGCACGCTCAATCGATCAAATCTCGCTTGCTCTTCCGGCGCGAGTGGCTCAGCATCCATCGCTCGCACCCGCGCACCCTGCCTCAACAATAATTCGACTGCCGCTCTGCCGGAGCGCTTCGTTCCGATGACCAGCGCATATTTTTCGCGAAAATCCAAATCCCGCCCCTCACCTCAGTTTCAGCGTGGTCAACGCGAATAATGCCATCACCACGGCGACGATCCAGAAGCGGACAATGACCTTCGATTCCGGCCAGCCGAGCGCCTCGAAATGGTGATGAATGGGCGCCATCTTGAAGATGCGCTTACCATGGCGTAGCTTGTAGCTGCCGACCTGTAAGATGACCGACAGCGCTTCGATGACGTAGACGCCTCCAATAAAGACCAACAGGATTTCCTGCTTAATCAGCACCGCGACGATACCCAGACCGCCGCCCAGAGCCAGAGATCCTACATCGCCCATAAACACTTCCGCCGGATGGCAGTTGTACCAAAGAAACCCGAGACTGGCTCCCACCATGGAGGCGACGAAGATGGTCAGCTCCTGCGATTTCGGCAGACGGGCTAAATCGAGATATTGCGATAAGGCCACGTGACTCGATACGTAGGTGAGTGCGGTCATCGCGCCTGAGGCGATAATCATGAGGCCGATCGCCAAGCCATCCAAGCCGTCGGTCAGGTTTACGGCATTAGAGGAGCCGACCATCACGATGACAATGAATGCATAAAACAGCACGAAAGCCAGGGGATAGGTCCAAAAGTTCTTAGTCAAGGACTCAATTAAAAGATCCGGCTTGAACTGTTTGAAAAATGGGAAATTGATGGCGGTGGAATAGGTCTGGTTGGCGTGCAACAGCAGCAAGAAGAAGCCGATTACCATCGCGCAGGCTACTTGCGCCCAAAACTTCTGCCACACCGTAAGCCCCAGGTTGCTCTTTTTGGTTACTTTCGCGTAATCGTCGATGAAGCCGATGACGCCAAAACCAAGCAACCCCAACAGCGCGATCCAAACATATTGGTTGCGCAAATCCGCCCAGAGAAGCGTGGGCCCGACGATCGCGGTGACGATCAGCAGACCACCCATGGTGGGCGTGCCGGCCTTCTTATGGTGGGACTGCGGGCCATCTTCCCGGATGTGCTGCCCGAAGCTAAGCTCACGTAATTTGCGAATCATCCATGGCCCGAGCGCCAAGGCCAGCGCCAGAGCAGTGAGACTGGCCAAAGCCACGCGCGTTGTGACATAGCCGAACACGCGGAACGCAGGAATATATTTCTGAAGAACCTGAAACAGCAGCCAGTAGAGCATCGGTTATGTTTCCATTTTGCTCAGGCATGCTTTAGAACGTAGGCGGGTAGCGAGTTCGTGAGATCGGAAAAAAAACGCGGCGCGAGAGAAAATACCGGTGCGCTTGGCCGTGTCAGCCAGCCATCCGCTCGCGCCGCGTAGCCCGTTCAGCACATCCACACCTGCTTCAGCTTCATGTCTCGTTACAGCTTTTTACCGTTCCTTGCGCCGGCGTGCGCTCGCTTCTCAACCTGCGCTGCCGCATACCCAAACGAGCGCAATACGCGGCGGGCAACTTCGCGATCGTCGAAGGGGATCGGACCATCCCTGAGAATCTGATAGGTTTCGTGCCCTTTACCGGCGAGAATGACGACATCTCCGGGAGCTGCCGTTTCAATGGCGAGACGAATCGCGCGGCCGCGATCGGGCTCAACGGTATGGGGCGTCTCGTATCGCCCAAGGCCGACCATGGCGTCGTTGATGATCGCGAGCGGATCCTCGCTGCGCGGATTGTCCGAAGTCACAACCACGTAATCGCTCAGTTCCGCCGCTGCCATCCCCATGAGCGGCCGCTTCGAGCGGTCACGATCTCCGCCGCATCCGAACAAGGTAATGACACGCTTGGGTTTCATGGCGCGCGCGATGGAGATAACATTGCGCAGCGCATCGTCGGTGTGCGCGTAATCCACCACCACCATGAACGGCTGCCCTTCTTCCACTCGTTCGAAACGTCCCGGAACGCTGGTCAATTGGTGCAATCCTTTCCGAATAGATTCTTCGCCAATGCCCAGCGTCAGCGCCGCCGAACAGGCGAGCAGAATGTTGTAGACATTGATGTGCCCGACCAAGGCCGATTCCACCGTAAAGGTTTTTTCTCCAGATCTCACGGTGAAGCGCAAGCCTTCGAAAGAAGATTCCACCTCGGCGGCGCCGACGCATCTGTCTTTCGAGCCGCCTTGCGGCCGTTTGGGCGGTTCCTGGTTCATGCCGTACCAGAAGACTTCCGTTTCAGGCGAGATCTCGAGTCGTCGACCCCATTCATCGTCCGCATTCAGCACCGCGAAGCGGGGGGGAGGACCGCTTCGCGGCGTAAACAGCAACTGTTTGGCGGCGAAATACGCTTCCATCGTGTGGTGATAGTCGAGGTGGTCGCGCGTGAAGTTTGTGAACGCAGCGGTGTGAAAGTTCATCGCGTAAATGCGTCCTAAGTCGAGCGCGTGCGAAGAGGCTTCCAGCGTGGCGTGTGTTCCGCCCACCTGCTCAAGCTCATGGAACATACGAAATAGATCGAGCGATTCGGGCGTGGTGTTGACGGCGGGCCGAACGCGTCCAGCCATGTGATATTCAATGGTGCCGATCAGGGCGGTGGTTTTGCCGGCTGCGCGAAGAATTGCGTCCAGCAGCATCGTCGACGTCGTTTTGCCGTTCGTGCCGGTCACAGCCGTGAGAGCGATACGCTCGTCGGGTTTTTCGAAGAAATTTCTGGAAGCGTTGGCCAGCGCCTCGCGTGCCTGAGTGACTTGTAGCCACGGACCAGCAAAGCCGCCGGAACGCGGCCGATCGCTGACGATGGCGAGCGCGCCCTTCTCGAGCGCCGAGTTGGCGAACTGCGCACCGTCGGTCTTTGCGCCAGGAAATGCGAAAAACAAGTATCCAGACTCTACTTTGCGGCTGTCGTAGGCGAGGCCGCGCACGTCGGAATCGAGCAACTCCGGGGGCGCATTCGAAAGCAGCGGAACTCCCGCAAGTACGCGTTTCAGCTGCATACGGCGCGCCCCTCACACGAGCGCCTCAACGCGCAAACCTCACTTCGACGTGCTCGCCGGGAACCAAAAGGGAGCCGGCCGGAGGATTTTGCGCACGGGCCAAGCCATCGCCCCACATCTGAACATCGAGTCCGCCCGAGGCGGCCTCTTCCATAACGTCCTTCACCGTCTTACCGACAAAATTAGGAACCTTGGGAGCATTCGGATCCGCAGTGAGGTTGACCGTGGGTGCGTCGGCAGTCGAGTCGCCGGACGCCTCCCGCATTTCTTCCTCGGTGGGTGGATTCAGCTCGGCCAGCGCTACGTCGTCGGCCTCTCTTACGGGCGACGATTTCTTCTCCTGTTGGGCGAACTCTTCAACCTCCTCCGGCACGTCGCGCGGCACTCCCAGACGGCGTAGCGCGGTGGCCATCACGGTCTGAAACACCGGACCCGCGGCTGCACTGCCGAATCCGGCTTCGCCTGTCGTTCCCGAAACGGTGACCACAATGACGATAGATGGATTTTCGAGCGGCGCGAAACCGAGGAACGAAGCATTGTATTTGTGCGTGTAAACGTGGTGCGCGAAGTCGAAGATCTGCGCGGTACCGGTTTTGCCGGCGATGCTGTACCCGACCACGTGGAGCCGGTGCGCGGTGCCGCCGGGCATCACCACCCGATGCATCAACGT
>JAVKSW010000084.1:0-8714 GCA_039583505.1 Bryobacteraceae bacterium
GTCGAGGTCTCCAGGCTCAGGTCCGAAGGTCAGACGGTCGAGCGCATGCTGAAGCTGCGCATCGGACGCGAGCGGTTTACTGAAGGAGACGTACTGCGGCGGGTTGTCGGTGGGCTTGATTCTCTTCAGCTTTCGGCTACCCGCCGCAATCACCAGCGGAACCAGCAGCAGGCCGAGAGCCCCCGCCGCGACTCGATACCGCCAGAAATTTCGCCTCACAATGCCTTACGACGGAAGCTGTGGAAAATAGTTGACCGCACGGGCACTCGATTGGCTAATCGGCCGCGGGGGCGCCTAAGAATAGTCTGAAGTGTCTGTTTGCGATCTTACGATCTAATCCGCGTTTTGGAGCGGGAGACGGGATTCGAACCCGCGACATCGACCTTGGCAAGGTCGCACTCTACCAGCTGAGTTACTCCCGCTGAGGAAAGGGGCTATCCGACATTCTCGAATGACTTTGTTCCAATGTCAATTCATCTGATTGCAACGGAGCCTCTTAGTAGAAATCACAGTGGACGAGAGGCTTGTCGGGGGCGGTCTTCCGGGGTGTTTAGTAAACTGTAAATAGTTTTTGTTTCAACGGTTTACGATAGTCTGATATTTCTCTTTCAAAAGTGCTTCCCTGTGTTATTCTGTGATTTCCGAATCGGCGGCGGACGGTTCTCCCCAACTCGTAATTTGCTGCTCGACGGCGGCAAGTCAGCCATACATGAAGAGCGAGAGTTTTTTCCACAGAGGTGGAAAAGGTGTGGGAATCGTGCGTTGTTTCTCGGGCGCAGGAGTGGTGCAATTGGGCGACGCTTGGGACGAAATTAAGGGCTGGCTCGCTGTTAGGTTGAGCGAAGGAGCATACAAGAATTGGCTTTCTCGGACTGCTCTGGCCTCTTTGCAGGAAGGCGAGCTTACCGTCCGGGTACCGGACGAAAGTACGGAGGCGTGGATCCGACAACAGTACACCTCCCAGATTCACACCGCGATTCAGGATTTAAATCTTCCCGTTCGTCGAATCCGATACGAGATTGAATCTCTTCCGGCGATGGCGGCGGCCGCGCGCGCCAGTTCCGGCGGTGACACGCTGAGCAACGGCTTCGCACATTCGGTGGAACCGGTATTCGAGAGCACGGCGAGTTGGTTGAACCCGCGGCTGACCTTCCAGACATACGTTGTCGGGTCTTCGAACCAGTTGGCGCACGCCGCGGCGCAGGCGGTTGCGCAGAGGCCTTCCCGGAGTTACAACCCGCTGTTTATTTATGGCGGGGTGGGAATCGGCAAGACGCACCTGATGCATGCGATCGGCCGAAGCCTGCTCGACAACTTCGGTGGGCTGAATGTGGTGTACACATCGAGCGAGCGTTTCATGAACCAGATGATCACCTCCATCAAGGTGGACAGGATGTCGCTGTTTCATCGCCACTACCGGTCGGCGGACGTGCTGTTGATCGACGATATTCACGTGATCGCCGGAAAAGAGCGCACGCAGGAGGAGTTTTTCCACACCTTCAACGAGCTTTACGATCATCAGAAGCAGATCGTGATCTCTAGCGATTCGCCTCCGAATCAGTTGCCAGGGCTGGTCGAACGCCTGCGCTCGAGGTTCGAATGGGGACTGCTGGTGGATGTGCAGCCGCCGGATCTCGAGACGAAAATGGCGATTCTGGACAAGCGCGCTGAATCGGAGGGTATTAAGCTGCCGCAGGATGTCCGAATTTTCATCGCCACCAAGACCAAATCGAACGTCCGGGAACTGGAAGGTGCTTTGACGCGCTTGATTGCGGTCTCATCCGTCACAGGTCAGCCTATTACGCTGGCCATGGCACAGCAGACACTCAAGCATCTGAGCACCGGAGGCGAGCGCAGGATCTCCGTCGAATCCATCCTGCGCGCGGTGGGTGAGCGCTTCAGTTTGCAACCGGCCCAGTTGAAGATAAAAAGCAACACACGCCAAATCGCTTATCCGCGACAGATTGCTATGTACCTGGTGAAGGATCTTACACATGCCTCTCTGCCTGAGATCGGGCGGTACTTTGGAGGCAAGCATCATACAACCGTTCTCCACTCCGTCCAGAAGATTGAAGAGTTGCGCCAGCACGACGAAGATTTGAACAACCTTCTCCATTCGCTAACCGAGGCGCTGCAATAGTCTTATGGCGTTTTCCACAACCGCCTCTCTGGACGGGGTGTGCAAGGACAAGCGGAAATCTGGAGCTAGTATGTTTGTAAGATTTCTCCGACTGAAAATCCACAGTAGTAGATACACAGAACCAGCATGTTTTGCTATAATTTAGAAGGAATTCAACATTTCCACAACCCCTACTAATACGGTCCTTTTTAAGTACTTATACTTACCGTGTTAGGAAGAACAGACAACCCGATTCCGAGCAAGGAGCTCTCACAAATCGCCATGGAATTTTCAGTCAGCAAGTCCGATCTGGTGCGGGAACTGGGACTCACGCAAGGGGTGGTGGAAAAGAAGACGACCATTCCAATTCTGTCGAACATTTTGGTTGAGACGGACCACGATCAGGTTTGGCTGACCGCGACGGATCTGGAGCTGGGAATCCGTTGCGCTTGTCCGGCGCGCATCAAAAAAGAGGGCGCGGGAACAATTCCAGCGCGGCGACTGCTCGATTACGTGCGGTTGCTCCCGGATGCCGATTTGCAGGTGAAGCTGGCGGAAAACCAGTGGGCGAGTTTCGTGTGCGGCCGATCTCGTACACGGATTGCCGGCATGTCGCGCGAGAGCTTTCCGGAACTGCCACAGATGCCGGAACCGCTGGCCGAGATTCCACTGAGCGTACTCTCGCAGATGATTGCAAGCACAATCTTCGCAATTTCAGCAGAGGAGTCGCGGTTTACCCTGAATGGTGCGCTGTTGATTCTCAAGGACAGCGGGTTGGTGATGGTGGCGACCGATGGTCATCGCCTGGCTATGGTCGAGAGACAGGTTCCGCTGCCGGGGCTCGTCGGCTCCTACCGCGCTCTGCTGCCCAAGAAGGCGATGAGTGAAATTCAGAAGCTGGCAAGCGATGACGGAAACAAACGAATCGAGTTCTCAGGTAATGAGAATCACCTATTCTTCCGCATCGACAAGCGCCTGTTGCTAAGTCGAAAACTGACGGGTAATTTTCCGGATTATGAGCGCGTGCTGCCAAAAGATCATCCCAACACATTGCTGATTCAACGGGATGAATTTAAGTCTGCGATTGAACGCGTGGCGCAGTTTGCCGACGAACGCTCCCGGGCTATACGCTTACAGGTTCTAAATGGTGAGCTGAAGGTTCACTCGTCGATTTCGGAAACAGGCGAAAGCGAGGACACGATTCCGGTGGACTACAGCGGACCTGATTTAGAGATCGGGTTCAACGCGCAATATCTGCTCGATTTCTTGCGCTCAATTGATCAAAGCGAGGTGGAGTTTCATTTCAAGGACGCGAATAGTGCTGGTGAGTTGCGGCCGCACGCAGGCACGGCGGAGACGGTGTACCGCTACGTCGTGATGCCGATGCGTATCTAAACCTCGGACGCGCACGTTGATGCGCAAAGGCAAAGCCGCATCGGGAATGCGCGAATAAGACAGACGCACGCAATGTGCTAGGGACAGCAGCAGAAAGGTATGAACAAGCTAGAGGCGGCCGCAAGCGTTTTGCGGTTCTTTATCGCGCTAGCGACTCTCGAAAGTATGGCAACTGTGGCTCAAAACGAAAACTACGATTCCAAGAGCATTAAGGTTCTTGAAGGTTTAGAAGCTGTTCGCCTACGACCCGCAATGTATATCGGATCAACCGGCGAGATGGGCCTCCATCACCTGGTGTACGAAGTTGTCGATAACTCGGTGGACGAAGCCCTGGCAGGCTACTGCACGGAAGTGAGCGTTACGATTCACATCGATAATTCGATCACAATTGTCGATAACGGCCGCGGAATTCCAGTCGACATTCATCTGGAAGAAGGCGTTTCGGCTGCACAGGTAGTGCTCACGAAATTGCACGCGGGCGGCAAGTTCGATTCCAACAGTTATAAGGTCTCGGGCGGACTGCATGGAGTAGGTGTGAGCTGCGTGAACGCTCTCGCCGAAACGTTCCACCTGGAAGTGTGGCGTGAGAAGGCGACTTGGGAGCAGGATTACGAACGCGGCATCCCGAAGGCACCGTTGACGAAAACCGGTAAATCGAACAAGACCGGCACCAAAATCACGTTCAAGCCGGACGCGACCATCATGGATGCGACCGAGTTTAACTTCGATACTCTGGCCCAGCGCCTGCGGCAGCTAGCGTTTCTCAATAAAGGCCTGAAGATCACGCTCACCGACGAGCGCGGAGACGACATCCGGTGTGAAGAATTTTTCTATAGCGGCGGAATTGCGGAGTTCATCAAGCATCTGAACCGCGGGAAGTCCGTGCTGCACGACAAACCGATTCACTTCGAAGGCGAGCGCGATCTGCAGAACGGCGGAAAGCTGACCATCGAAGTAGCGCTGCAGTACAACGACTCGTATTCGGAAATTGTTTTCAGCTTCGCGAACAACATCAACACCGTCGATGGCGGAAGTCATCTGAGTGGTTTTCGCAGCGCGCTGACACGCACCATCAACGCCGCGGGGCAGCAAGCCGGCTTGATCAAAACACAAAAAGAGAATCTTACGGGCGATGACGTGCGTGAAGGGCTAACCGCGGTGATTAATGTCAAATTGCCGCAGCCGCAATTCGAAGGTCAGACGAAAGGCAAACTGAATTCCGATATTCAGGGCCATGTTGTCCAACTGGTGAACGAAAAATTGGGCGAGTATTTCGATAAGACGCCTGCAGTCATGAAGAAGATCGTCAGCAAGGCGATCGAGGCGGCGCGCGCGAGAGAGGCAGCGCGCAATGCGAGAGATCTTACCCGACGTAAAGGGGCACTCGATTCGGGGGGCCTCCCGGGAAAACTCGCGGATTGCCAGGAGCGCGATCCGGACCGGTGCGAACTGTTTCTGGTAGAAGGCGAGTCGGCCGGTGGAACCGCAAAATCCGGCCGGGACCGCCGCTATCAAGCGATTCTGCCGCTCAAAGGAAAGATCCTCAACGTCGAGAAGGCGCGATACGACAAGATGCTGGCCCACGAGGAAATCCGCGCGATGATCACGGCCATTGGCACGGGTATCGGCAAAGGTGAGGATTTCGAGCTTCCGAAATTGCGCTACGGCAAGATCATCATCATGACGGATGCCGATGTCGACGGATCGCACATCCGCACGCTGCTGCTGACGTTTTTCTTCCGGCATATGCAGGAGCTGATCAAGCGCGGCAAAGTGTTCGTCGCGCAACCGCCTTTGTACCGGATCAAGAAGGGCAAAAGCGAGAAGTACATCAAAGACGATAAGGAGTTCACGCGGGAAATTTTGCGCCGCGCGACCGAGCACCTTGCCGTAGAATTCGGAAGCAAAGGCGGCCAACCAGCCCCCAACGGACAGCCGTCGACGGTAGAGGGCGCCGATCTGCGCAGCTTTTTGATGTCGCTTGATGAGCTGGCGCAGATCAGCCGCCGCCTGGAACGCCGTGTTCGCGATTCGCGCGTAGTTGAAGTACTCTCCGATGTCACACTGCCCATCGACGCGAAAGCCGATCTACAAAATCAGCAGAATGTTCGTGCCGTGGCGGAACGTTTGCGGCAGGCGAAACTGGACGTCGTGGTAGAGCGCGAGGAGGAGCATTCGGCATGGATGATCGGCTACAAAGATCCAACGAATGCAACGCGCTACATCAACACCGAATTCCTGAGTATGCCCGAGTTCCGCCGGTTGCGCGCGCTCGTCAAACAAGTAGCGCGCTTCAATGTGCCGCCGTTTACCATGGTCAAGGATTCGCAGCGGGAGGTAGCTCAGAATTGGCGCGATCTGCTAGCCACCGTGAAGAGCGAAGGCACGCGCGAGGTAAACGTACAGCGCTACAAAGGACTGGGCGAAATGAACGCGGAGCAACTCTGGGCCACGACGATGAACGCCGAGACGCGGACTCTGCTTCAAGTCGATCTAAAAGACATCGAAGCCAGCGATCCGATTTTTTCAACTCTGATGGGTGAGGATGTCGAAAGCCGCCGCAAATTCATCGAGGAGAACGCTCTCGACGTCCGCAATCTGGACGTTTAACTGCGGCTTCATCGCACCTTGTTCAGGCACTCCAGCCGGACATTGTGCCGATTGTTGACCAGATCCCATTTTTGCGGCGAATCGACATGCAGCCCGAGTGCGTCCAGTGCCGTGGTTTCCAGGCACACCGGTCCGCTCGCGGACTGAGCGATGGCTTGAGCTGTTGTGATTTCGCGCGGCATTGGCAACCAGTGTCTGCCGGGTGCGAAGTATTGAAGGTACCAGTCGTCGGCGTCCAACTCTCTGTAGTAGATGGTGGCGTTCCGAGGCAATTGCTTGTCGATCGTCTGCGCCAAGGCCAGCACAGGATCGGCGCTCGCATGTGAGTGCGGGTAGATAAAGGCTGCAAAGTTCCATGCTGCGATTGAGACTGCGATGGCGATAAACATTCCCGCACGTTCCCGAAAGGCGGCTCGACCGGCCAGGTAGACCGCGATCAGCAACACGATGGGCGGCCAAAGAAATAGCAGGTGAAAGGTGCTTCCCGGATCGAAGGAGGCAAGAAAAACCGCGTACGTGAGGAACCAGAGCCACAAGAAAGTAATGCTTCCGCGTGGTGCGCGCGCGGGCGCATCCTTTGATGGATGCCGCCAGAGGTACATGGCGTAGATAAGCGCGCCAACACAGATACACAGAGATACACAGACGGCAGCGGAAAAGTAATCGCGTAGAAAAACCAACTTTCCGCCGGCAACAAGCTTGACGTACCCGCCCAGGTAAGAGCCCGCGATCTGGCCGAAGGTGCGCGTAAATCCGGAATTCGAAGCATAACTGGTGATCCAGCTCAATAACGTCGGATAAGTCTTGTGGTCGGCGCGTGCGTAACACAGCACATAAAGGACGGCGATGGATGCACTGCAGAACAGGACATACACTGTGGACGTATAAATACGTACTCTCTTTGAGAGACGCTTATTGAAAGCAGTCGCGACTAGAATCGGAACGAAAGTGAAGACTGCGAGCTCGTGGAACAGCATGGCAAGTACGTGACACACACCTACTGGAACCATTCCCGGCCGCTCCTGAAGCATGAACATCGCGGCGAGCAAGAGCAGCAAAACGGAGATAACGTAGCTGTCCGCGTCAGTCGAATACTTCCACCAGTTAGCGCCGAAGGCGAACAACAGCCAAGAAAACAGCGCAATTGAAGATGATCGGGTCAGACGCCTGGCTATGACGTACAGGATGCCGCCCGCGAGGGCGCTGGCGAAAACGTTGAACACCTGCAGGATCGTGATCGCTCGCGCATGGAGCCCGCAAGCGAGCGCTGTGGAATATACAGCGTAGCCAGCCGCCGAATAGAGAAGATGATTCGGATGAAATAGGATTGCGGCTGGAAAGTCGCCTCGACGCACGCCTTCTATGTCGAGCGAAAATAAAACGCCATCCCAATAGTAAGTCTGAGTAAGGAACGCCAGATACGCGGTCACAATGCAGATCGGCAGCAACCAGACCAGCGGAATGCCGAGTCCGCCAAAACGTGTATATTTGCGGTTCGAATTCACTCGTAACGGAGGGCCTGGAAGGGATCGAGTGCGGCTGCGCGTCGCGCCGGCAGATAACTTGCGAATATCGCGACAGCGAAGAACAAGCTCACGACGAGCAGATAGGTAGACGCGTCCGTCGATGCAATGCCATAGAGAAGCTGTGAGAGGAAGCGGGAAACGCCCAGCGAGCAGAGCGCGCCAGCCAGAGCGCCGAGAACGGCCGGTGTTGCTCCCTGGCGAACAACAGTTCGCAGGATCGCGCCTTTTTTCGCACCAAGGGCCATGCGGAGCCCGAGCTCGGCTGTGCGCTGCGTGACGGAATAGGCGACCACTGCGTAGATGCCGATGCACGCCAACAGAATCGCGATGCCCGCAAATGCACTCACCAGCGATGTTTGAAACACGCGCCAGCCGAGTTGCGTTTCGGCAATCTCCTCCATGGTTGTCGCATCGAAGACCGCTATTGCCGGATCCACTCTTTGCAGTTCCGCGCGGACCGCGTTTGTGTAACTGAGCGGATCGTCGTTGGTCCGAATCACGAGGGCGAGCCAGGGGAATTCCATTTGCGCGAGCGGGAAGAAAATTTCAGGCAGCGGTTTCTTTTCGATGTCGGATTGGGGAACATCTGCCACAACACCTATAATCTCTCTCCAGAGCGCCTCGTCTGTTACGGTGGCTACCTTCCGTCCAATTGGGCTTTGACCATCAAAGAATTGATGGACGAACGCCTCGTTCACAATGACCACCGGACGCGCGCGTCTGCCGTCGTGCTCGTCGAAATCGCGCCCGCTGATCCGACGAATTCTCATGGTTCGAAAATATCCAGGCGAGAGGCGAGTCCATTGAACGTACGGTACGTTCCAAAGGTTCTGAGGCCGCGGATTCCCCTCGACCAAAATCCCACCGCCTCCACCGGTTCCCAGCAGCGGCAGGTTTGTGGTCATGGCAGCATCCTTCACACCCGGAGTGCCACGGACGGCTTCGAGCGCCTTGCGGGAGAAAAGTTCGATAGAACCGGCGTGTTGAGGACGATACTCCGGAGTGGTGAGAGAGATGTGCATAGTGAGCACATTCCGGGGATTCAGCCGCAGATCAATGCGGGA
>JAVKSW010000085.1:0-8690 GCA_039583505.1 Bryobacteraceae bacterium
AACCGTACGCCCAAGATGATGGATATCAGCACGCAGGAACTCGAGAAAATTCTGGGGCGGTCCTTATACGCCGCTCTGCCGAACGATTACATGGGTCTTTACCAGTCCTACTCGAGCGGTAACCTGCTCGACTCGAATACGCGTCTGGCGAAGCATTTCGCGCTGCTCGCTTCCAAGATCGCCGGTGTTCAGCCGGCGAAATCCAAGAAGAAGTTCGCGCTGTTTGGCTAGAGGCATTTATGGTTGCAACTGAAGCAAATCGAAACGAAACGCGGACCGCCGAGCCCGGCCGCTTGCCGGGAGCCTTGCATGAGGCTTCTAGTCTCCAGTACCAGGAGCTGAAGTTTTCCATTCACCGCAAGCTGCTCGACCGCATCAATCTGGAGACGCTCTATGCCACTCCGGGCGAGCGAGTGCGGCAGGAGATCCGTCCCGCCGTGGCCAAGCTGGTCAACGAGGAGAAGACCCCCCTCAGCCTGGGTGAGAAGGACAAGCTGATCGAAGAGGTTCTCGATGAAGTGTTCGGGTTAGGCCCGCTCGAGCCGCTGCTCCGCGACCGCACGGTCTCCGACATCCTGGTGACCACGCCGCGCCTGATCTATGTGGAACGGAACGGCAAGCTCGAACGCACCACCATCGAATTCAAGGACGACGCCCACCTGATGCGCATCATTGAGCGCGTAGTGTCGCGCGTCGGCAGGCGCATCGATGAGTCGTCGCCGATGGTCGACGCCCGGCTGCCCGACGGCTCGCGCGTGAATGCCGTGATCCCGCCCTTGGCCGTCGACGGACCACTCCTCTCCATCCGCCGCTTTGGTGCGGATCCGCTGCAACCGGCCGATATGTTGCGCAATCTTTCCATCACCGAAGGCATGCTGGAGCTGCTGAAGGCCTGCGTGAAAGCCCGGCTGAACGTGATCATCTCCGGAGGAACAGGTGCCGGTAAAACGACCTTCCTGAACATGCTCTCCGGCTTTATCCCGGCGAACGAGCGCATTGTCACCATCGAAGACGCGGCCGAGCTGCAGTTGCGCCAGACACACGTCGCCAGGCTCGAGACGCGGCCCGCCAATATCGAAGGGAAGGGAGCGGTGGTCCAGCGCCATTTGCTGATCAACGCACTCCGCATGCGCCCGGATCGGATCATCGTCGGCGAGGTTCGCGGCGAGGAGGCGCTCGACATGCTGCAGGCCATGAATACCGGTCACGACGGCTCGCTGACCACGATTCACGCCAACAGCCCGCGCGATGCCATCAGCCGTTTGGAAGTGATGATCGGAATGGCCAGCTCGAATTTAGGCGTCCGTTCGATTCGTCAGCAGGTCGCGTCGGCGATTGACCTCTTCATCCAGTGTTCGCGTCTGTCGGACGGTTCGCGCAAGGTCACCTATATCACCGAGTGTCTGGGCATGGAAGGCGAACTCGTCACCACGCAGGATATCTTTCTCTTTGAACGTGTGGGCATCAGCAGTGAGGGACGCGTCACCGGGCGATTTAAGCCGACGGGCGTCCGTCCGAAGTTCAGTGAGCGTTTGAAAGCGGCGGGTATCGAGCTTCCCACTCACATCTTTCAAAACGTCCTCGAGGTCCGTTAGGCCGGCATGTTCGTCGTCGTCGTCCTGTTTTTGGTCGCATTTCTGTCGGTATTGGCGTGCGTTGGCCTGGGATTGTCGTACTTCCGGTCCAAGCAGAAGCAGCAGATCCGTTCGATGCTCCGCAAAGCGGAAGCTACCCCCGCAGAGCAGCGTTCGGATTTCCTGCGGCCCGCCGAAGTTGAAACCGTTCTGAGCAAATTTCTAGGCCGCTTCCAGTTCATGAGCCGTCTCGACCTCATCCTGGAGCAGTCGGGAAAGAGTTGGAGCGGCACCAAGCTGATCACCGTCTCGTGTCTCTTGTGCGCAGCCGGCGCACTGCTGGGACTCAAACTGCGGATTGTCTCTCCATTCCTCAGCGCCTTGATTCTGGGCGCATTGGGCGCCGCCATCCCGCTGATGCTGGTGCTCCGCAAACGGGCCAAGAGCATGGCCGCTTTCGAAGAACAGTTTCCGGAAGCGCTCGATTTTCTTTCACGATCGATGCGAGCCGGGCATGGCTTTTCGGTGGCCTTGGAGATGCTTGGGACCGATTCGCCCGATCCTCTCGGCTCATCGTTCCGAAGAATCTCGAACGATCTGCAGTTGGGGTCCTCTCTTGAAGTCGCGCTTGGAAAGCTGATGATCGTCATGCCGCTCATCGACGTGCGCTTTTTCGTTTCTTCCGTGCTGTTGCAACAGGAGACCGGCGGAAACCTCGGCGAGATTCTCAGCAAGCTGGCATTCATTATTCGCGAACGGTTTCGCCTCAAAGGTCAGGTGAAGGCCGCCAGCGCGCACGGCCGCATCACTGGCGCGGTCCTCTGCTTGATGCCCGTCGCCGTGACCGGGTTCATGATGCTGAGCTCGCCCGATTATCTGCGTGAGCTGGCCGCCGATAGCACCGGGCGCGCGATGATTTACGGCGCGGTCGTGGGACAGTTTATCGGCTTCCTGGTGATTCGGAAGATTACCAACATCAAGGTGTAACCCATGCTGATTTTGTTTCCACTCATTCTGTTTCTGCTCATCGTGGGGGTGGTCTCCTATTTCGGCTACGTTCACTATGTCCGCCCCACCCGCATGCTCGATCAGCTCGCGACGACCACCTCCCAAGCCATCCCGCAGCCTTTCCCGGAACGGAAACGCAAACGGGAGTTTTCGGTTGCACGGCTGTTGGAGCCTATCGGGAATCTACTCCCGGTGTCTCCACAAGACGCGTCCGTCGCCAAGCAGGAACTGTATGCGGCGGGCTTCCGCACAAAATCCGCCACTGCGGTGTTTTACGGCGCCAAGATTTTGCTGGCGACGATTTTGTGCGTAGCGGCGTTACTGATGAGGAACCGTGTCGATAATCCGATACTCCATCTCATACTGCCGGTCGCCGGCGGTGGCATCGGCTATTTTCTGCCGGCGTTCATTCTCGGCCATCTCGTCAAGCGGCGGCACACGAGCATCCGCCTGTCTTTGCCCGACGTGCTGGATCTTCTGGTCATCTGCACCGAGGCCGGTTGCGGCCTGGATCAGGCCATTGTCAATGTCAGCCGGGAACTGACCAGCGTTCATCCCGCCGTCAGCGAAGAGCTCACTTTAGTAAACATGGAGATCATGGCCGGCAAGAGTCGAGCCGACGCGCTACGAAACTTTGCGCGGCGAACCGGCGAAGAAGAGGTCAAAAAACTGGTCGCCATTCTGGTCCAGACCGATCGCTTCGGCACCAGCGTGGGCGACGCTCTGCGGACCCAATCGGATTTTTTACGCATACGGCGGCGTCAGGAGGCGGAGGAACGCGCCGGCAAAGTGGGCGTGAAGCTGGTCTTCCCCATCTTCTTCTTCTGTATGCCCGCCCTGCTGGTTGTCACGGCAGGATCCGGCATGCTGCAGCTGTTCCACACTCTGATTCCGGCCATCAAAGGACTACAACAGTAGAACTTCGGGCTAACGAAGTTCGCCGGCTCCGTCGATGTGAGTTATATCGGACGCGTTTGATTGGATAGCGTTCCGAGCATTTCCTCCCAAGAGGCAAGTGTTTGTAAAGGAGAAAGTTAATGAATGATATGACGGTACAGGCTCTCATCTGGATCGCCGCGGGAGCGATTTTGGTGTTCTATTTGAGGCGTCGCCGCAAACGTAAGATGGTGCCTTAGTCCCCTGGCCCGTCATGGCTGAAGCGGACCGACTTCAGCGCCAGCTTATCAACGCGCAAAATCCGGATGGCGGTTGGGCGTACGAACGTGGAAGCTCGTGGACGGAACCCACCGCCCTCGCCCTGTTAGCGCTCGAAGCCCACGGGTTTACCGATACCGCCTACCAACGCGGATGTCTTTGGCTCGAACGCACCCAAAGATTCGACGGCGGCTGGCCGCCACAGCCTTTGGTAGACGTCAGTACCTGGGTGACAAGCCTGGCCGCGCTCGTGTTCTCGGGCCAGGCAACCCGCCGCAACCAGCATGGCCGATCCATTCGATGGCTGCTGGGCGAAACGAAACCGGAGACAAGCCCGATCGCGCGGCTCGTGTACCGGCTTCGCGGCGCAATTCCACCCATTCACGCGGCGGGCGGCTCTCCGTGGTTTCCCGGTACCGCAGCCTGGATTGCTCCCACCGCCACGTCGGTCCTCGCCCTCCAGCAGGCAGCCCACAGCCATGCTGATCCCTTGCTCGCCTCTTGTGCGCGCGACGGCCAGCAATACATCCTCTGCCGCCGTTGCCGGGATGGCGGCTGGGATCACGGCGGCGGGCGCTACCTCAGCGAAAATGCCCGGTCTTATCCCGAAATGACAGGTATCGCCTTGCTCGCCCTCTATGGCGTCGCGCCCGCAGAGCTGGTTGTGCCGCTGAAACTGGCCGAGGCTCATCTTGCTTCTGCCGAATCGATGGAAGCCCTCTGCTGGTTGCACTTGGCGCTCGTGCGTCACGGATGCGGCACGAAAAGCATCGAAACTAGCCTGCCCTGCCGAAATCTGCGAGACGTATCTCTACGGCTGTTGTCGCTCGCCGCCGGCAGCAGCACGAACAAGCTTATGATCGCCGTCTGATGAACGAATCGTTCCCTATCAACCGCCGGTATTTTCTCTTCGGAGTGCTCGGTGCTGCCGTCAGTTGCAGGCCAACGCTGAAGCAGCGTATGCCTCAGGTCTCCATCGTTCGTGCCCGATCCTACTCGAGCGATCTGCACGACGTGATACGCCGCATCATCCTCGAGCACCAGGTTCCTGTTGCGGGCAAAAGAATTCTTCTGAAGCCGAATCTCGTCGAGTTCAGGTCTGATGCGCCCGTGAATACCCATCCGGCTTTCGTTGCCGCCGCCGCTGCTGCCTTTCGCTCCCTCGGCGCAACAGAAGTTCGGATCGCGGAGGGGCCGGGTCACCGCCGCACCACGCTGGATCTCGCCTCGAGTGCCGGATATTTCAGCACGGTAGATAAATTCGAATCGAACTTCACGGATCTAAATGTCGACGATGTCACCCGTCTCCCCATACGCAATGCCTTTTCGACGCTCCGCGAGTTGTACCTCCCTCATACCGCCCTGGGATGCGACCTTCTGGTTTCGTTACCGAAGATGAAGACCCACCACTGGGCGGGCGCGACTCTTTCCATGAAAAATCTCTTCGGCGTCGTGCCCGGCGCCGTGTATGGCTGGCCGAAAAACGTGCTGCACTGGGCCGGAATAGACGAATGCGTCGCGGACCTTCACTACCTGTTCCCGCGACAGTTCTGCCTCGTCGATGGAATCGAAGCAATGGAGGGGAACGGTCCCATTCTGGGGAGCCGAATCTCGCCGGGCCTGATCGTGGCGGGCCGACATCCGCCCAGCGTCGACGCTACCTGCTGCCGCATCATGCAAATCGATCCGGAGAAGGTTCGCTATATCCGGCTCGTAGCGCAACGTTCGCGCTGGAACATGAATTCCGTCCAACAGATTGGCGAACCGGTGAACTCGGTGAGCACTCGTTTCGCGCTACTGCCCGAACTGGAACATTTCCGGTTACGGTCCTGAGCGCGCCAGGTGGCTAAATAAACATCTCTTCGTCCGACGTCGCGTGATCGACAGTCGGGCGGCCGCCGCGCCCCAGATGCGCCAGTGCAGTCCGTATTCCCGCAAAAACCCCATAGACTTCGCGCACCGGGCGCACCACTCCGGATTGAACGTAGGAGACCGTGTGCTGCACCCGGGCCATGGTATCGTCCAGCACCATTTCGGCGCGCTCCATCTGGACCTTCGCTCGCATCGTGGCGTCCGACAGCAACTCGTCCACCTTCCCAAGCTGCTGTTTCGTAACCTCGAGTATCGCTTCGCTCGAAGTAGCGATTTTGTCGATGTGCTTCTCAACTCCTTCTACGGTCCGCCGCGTCACGCCGACAACCTTCTCCACTTCAGGAATGAGAGGTGTGATCTTCTGTTGCAGCTTGCGCGCCACCAGAAAAAGGCCGAGAAGGGTCCCGGCCTGAATCAACATCGCCATCGCGGCGAGGGCGACAAAAATAGTCAGGAGAATGAGGAGCGTGCGGTCGTCCATGTCAAGCGGCTAAATCTGATTCGATCTCGCCTGATTACGCGTTGTCTGCGGCTCTCGCCCCGCCTGCCGAACCGCTGCCGCTCGAACCAGCACCAGTCGATTTCATGTCGGTTACCGCATCCTTGTAGGCTTGCTTGCCCGCTTCAACCGCAGCACTGAGAGTGTCCTTCTGACGCGCGACGGTGCTCCGGCCTTGTTCATACAGGTCCGACGCCGACTGCTTAATATCGTCGGTGCGCTGCCGGACGTATTCGGTCCCTTCCTGGGCGCGAGCCTTCAGGTAGTCGGCGCCTTCGCCGGCTTTATCGGCGAGTAACTGCCGCGTCTCCTCGCCGGCTTTCGGAGCCCACAGTACACCGGCGGCTACGCCGATCCCCAGGCCCAGCAAGAAATAACCAAAGCCGCTTCTTTCCTCCATGTCGATCTCCTCGCTATCCGGCCCCCAACGGCCGGTCATTTGGCGTTTCCATTTTGTAGAGCATGGTACAGTAGCAAACGTTTCAGCGAGATGGCAGCCCGCAGCCAAGCGAAAAAGCTCGATTCCGAGGGCTTGTGGGAGTATGCGTTGCGCGCTTTGGGCCAGCGCGCTCACTCCGCTTCCCAAGTCAAACAGAAGCTGTTACGCCGCGCCCTATCGCCCAGCGACGTGGCCGCCGTCATGGCTAAGCTTCGGGAGTACGGGTTAACCGATGATAAGAAGTTTTCCGAGGCTTTTGCCGCTGCCCGGCTGCACAACCAGGGCTTCGGACGCTTTCGTGTACTCCGCGATCTTCAGTCCAAAAGAATCGCTCGGAACGTCGCCGACCAGGCGATTGAAAAAACCTTCTCGGGCACGGACGAACCAACCCTCATTCAGCGATTTCTCGAGCGCAAATACCGGGGCAAGGATCTGGCCGCATTTCTAAAGGAAGAAAAGAACCTGGCCAGCGCATACCGGAAGTTGCGGTTGGCCGGCTTTACCAGCAACGGCTCATTTTCGGTATTGAAGCGTTACACCAACTCCGCGCAAAATTGGACCGAACCCGCCGAAGAGGAATCGGACTCCTAGAATTTCACCTGCGGCACTTTCTTTTCTTCCGCGCTGATCTGGAAGTATGCGTCATCGCGATGGAAACCGAACATCGAGGCGGCGATATTCTTTGGGAATTGCTCCACGTCGATGTTGTACTTCTTGATCGCCTCGTTGTAATCGCGGCGGTCGACCGCGATTCTGTTCTCCGTGCCCGCCAATTCGTCCTGCAGCCGCAGGAAATTCTCGTTGGATTTCAACTGCGGATAATTTTCCTGCAGCACCAGAAGACGGCCGATCGCTCCGCTCAGTTGATTATTCGCGCCAATCTCGTCCTGCCGGCTGTGAGCGCCCAGCAGCGCCGCGCGCGCATTCGCCACTTCCCCAATCACCGTCTGCTCTTGTTTGGCGTACCCCTTCACGGTCTCTACCAGATTGGGAATCAAATCCGCGCGCCGCTTCATGTCGTTGTCCACTTGCGCCCAACGCGCGTCAATATCGTTCTTTTCAGCGACAAGCTGGTTGCGCTCGCCCATCAGTTGGCCGCCGAAAATGAGAACGAACAACACCACCACTGCCAGGACAATAAGCGCACCCTTCATCGTCTCAACGCTCCTCTGAAATTGATAGGCGCAGCACGGCGCCGGGCTACTGATTTAACGCGTCGACAAAGCGAACCAGCGCATCCATCTCTCTAAGATATTTGTCCAGCAGAGATACGGTTTCGTTCTCTGCCTTCCGGTTTTCACCCGCTCGAATCGCTAGTATCGCACTCGCGCCGGGCAGGCGCATATTCATCGCTTCTTCCAATGCGCCTATAATCTCAGCTTTTTTCCATCGCGGTGCGTGGCCGCCCAAAATAAGCGCATGCCGGCCGAGAACACAAAAAGTGGAAATAGAATCGGTCAACAACCGTGACAGTCGATCCCGCTTCGAGAGCACCTCCGCGGCTTTTTGCCGCAGGCGAATCTGCTTGGCTCGAAGCTCGTGTTCCACTTGCGCCCGGTAGAACGACCGATCGATCGCCAGATCCTGAATGACATCTTTGCCGCACAGCACTCGGCGATGCTCTTCCATGTCGTGAAATTCCATCGGAAAACAATCCGTCGAGGTACGAACCTCTTCTTCGGTTAACAGCAGCGGTGGCGGATTGCCCTTCTCACGCCACCAGCGAAAGATCGGTTCGGAATCCGCGAGTTCCTGGTGTGAGAGCCGAGTAACGACGCACAGAACGTTCAGGTCCGACGCATGCTCGTGCCAATCCCCCATGGCTGCGGAGCCGTAGAGTATCGCGGCCACCAGCCGGTCGCCAAACGTGCCATTCAGTCGCTCGACCAGTTCTGAAAGTTGCTCTTGCAAGCTATGCTCCTGTTCGCTCTTACCAGTCGCTACTGGCGCCGCCGCCCCCAAAGTCGCCGCCGCCAAATCCACCGAATCCGCCGCCCCCGCCGGAGCCGCCCCCAAATCCGCCGCCGTCTCCCCAACCGCCCCCGCCGCCAAACCGCCCTCCGCCCAGCAGATTGCCCAGCAGCATGCCGGTCAGGAAACCACTACCACCTCCGCGGCCCCGGCCGAGTAACCACAACAACAC
>JAVKSW010000086.1:0-8667 GCA_039583505.1 Bryobacteraceae bacterium
GTCGCCATCCTCGTCATTGCCGGGCTCGCGGCGACTTTCGTGCCGATCCGACGGGCGGCCCGCGTCGAGCCGCTTGAGGCGTTGCGGTACGAATAGGTCCGGGCGGCTGTTCCGCAGCTTAACTGCTGCTGGCACAATCAAGGGAGCATGCCAGCAGCAGTTATCACCGGTGCGTCCACCGGAATCGGTCGCGACCTTGCTCATCTGTGCGCGCGCGACGGCTATGACGTGATCCTGATCGCCCGCTCGCAACCGCAGCTTGAAGTTGTGGCGAGCGAGATTCGCGAAAGAACGCGCCGGAACGTGGTGGTCGTTCCCAAGGATCTTTCAGACCCGGCCGCGCCTGGTGAAGTGTTCGAAGAAATCAGCCGTTCCGGTGCAACCGTCGAGGTGCTCATCAATAATGCGGGGTTCGGCTTGTTGGGGCGCTTCTGGGAACTGGACGCCCGGCAACAAGTGGATATGGTCCAGCTGAATATCACCGCTCTCACGGAGCTGACGCGCTTGTTTCTGCCTGGCTTCATTGACCGGCGGCGTGGCCGCATACTCAACGTAGCTTCGACGGCCGCCTTTCAACCTGGACCGCTGATGTCCGTGTATTACGCGAGCAAGTCTTACGTTGTGTCTTTCTCGGAGGCCATTCACAACGAGGCTCGCGAGTACGGTGTGACGGTGACATGCCTCTGCCCAGGCCCCACCAGAACGGAATTCCAGAAACGCGCCGGCGCGAGTGAGGTTGAACTCTTCAACGGTAAGCACGTAATGGACTCGGCAACCGTCGCTCAGATCGGATTTTCAGCCATGAAAGTGGGCAAGCCTCTCGTCATCGCCGGCCGTCTGAACGCGCTGATGGCGTTTCTTACGCGCTTCGCGCCTATGCAGCTTACCGCGTCGATGGCGCGCCGTTTTCAGGAAATCAAAAAGGGAAACTGAAGTGCGCCCTGGCCCGCGCGGCTACAAACGATCCGGCAGTGTGCTTGCATCCTCAGCGGCCGTTACATGAGCGATACGTCTCTCCTGCACAAAATTTCCCAGCACTTCCGGTCCCAACGCATGCGCCTGTTTGAACGCACTTTGCACATCTCCAGCCGGACGCGCGTTCTGGACGTCGGCGGCTCGCCGCTAATCTGGGAATTCGCTTCGGTTTATCCTCGGCTGACAATCATGAATCTGGCCGCCGCGATCGAGCACGCATCCCGCCCAGTGCATTTGGTTGTGGGCGATGGCCGAATGTTGCCTTTCGAGGATGGCGCATTTGATGTCGTGTTCAGCAACTCTGTGATCGAGCATGTCGGGAACCGGGCGGACCAGCGCAGATTTGCGGAGGAAGTCGCCCGAGTGGGACGTCATTACTGGATCCAGACGCCGAATCGCCGTTTTCCGGTCGAGCTTCATCTGATGCTTCCGTTGATCCACTATCTACCAAAATCGTGGCAAGCGCCCATCGTTAACCGCTTTACGATCTGGGAACGGCTCGCCCGGCCGAGTGAGCAGGCGCGAGCGTTTTATCTGCACCACTTCCTGAATGAACTCAGCCTCCTTGACGCGCGCGAACTGCAGGGCCTGTTCCCCGATTCGACCGTTATCAGCGAACGGATTCTGGGATTGCCGAAGTCGCTGATCGCGTTGCGGTCGTAACCCCGCGGTTGGACGGAGCTGTTGGATGCGGCTTGACAACACCGGTCCGTTAAAGCGATAGTTCTAGCTGTCGCACAGCATATGTACAAGGAGATTACAAAATGAAGAGCCTGTTATTCGTATTCGGCGTGGCCGCCACGCAGATGCTTGCTCAATCGAGCGCCAACTCACTCAGCGCCGGCACAAAGATGATTTACAGTATGACAAAAAACGACGTGCTGAAGTCAGCCGAAGAGATGCCGGAAGAGAACTATTCGTTTAAGCCCGTATCCAGCGTAAGGACCTTCGGTCAATTGATTGGACATGTTGCCGATGCCCAATACGAATTCTGCTCGCCCGTAATCGGGGACGACAAGCAACCGCCCAGCATTGAAAAGAGCAAGACCAGTAAGGCCGATCTGATTCAAGCATTGAAAGACGCCTTTGCCTATTGCGACCAGGCGTACAACGGCATGACCGACGCACATGCGGTGGAGATGGTCAAGTTTTACGGACGCAGTCTGCCGACGCTCACCGTGCTCGATTTCAACAATGGCCACAGTTCCGAGCACTACGGGAACCTGGTGACGTATCTGCGGATAAAAGGATTGGTGCCCCCGTCTAGCCAGCAACAGTCCATGCAGTAAAACCCCGGCAAAAGCGGCTCAAAAGAAGCGGACGTGTCAATACTCGCCCGGATCGCCGCGATCGGGGGCTTTCCGCGCTTTCGCCCCTTCGTGTAACTGATGCAGTCTTTCGAGAATTTCTGGTTCGCGCTGCTTATAGGTACTGATCCCGGTCAGCGGAATCTCTTCGAGCGAGTTACCGGCGGAATCCCGGTAGATCACCTTGAATTCGCCTGGTAAATCCGTACTGTAAATGTCCGCTTTCAGGTCGGCGTAGGCGAGCGTTTCGACCAGTTGCCCTTCCATACACTCGTATGACTTCGCCGTGCGCACAGTTGTGACAAATACTGGACCTGCCCGCATCAGATTCGAGGGTTCGTAAGCGCCGTTTGCGTATTCATCCAAGAATGTGGTATATCTTCGGTACACCTAACCCCCACAGATATCGTTCCCCGTCCGGTCTCGACGGTGAGCGTTAAAAAATCCGAACCAGCTATTGGGGTCGGATCACGTCAATGCCCAGCGCCGGAGCGCGTTGCGCATAACCGCCCGTCAAACGCGTAAAAATTCCGGCACTCGATCCGTCTGTTTGCATGGTTCGGTGCTTGCGGAGAGAGTGTTTGCCTGAGTGAAAAAAGCATGGAGTTGAACAGCCCGCGTGGCCCGAGGAATAATCTGCGCGTGCTGCTGGTCGAGGACAATCCCGCCGATGCATTGCTCCTTGAAAGAACGCTGCGGGAGAGCCCTTGGCCGCACGAACTGACCACCGTGGGCGATGGCGCCGAAGCCATGCGTTACCTGCGGCGACAGCATCCCTATGGGGAGGCGAGAATGCCCGATCTTGTACTGCTAGACCTGAACCTGCCTGGCAAGAACGGAATGGAAGTTCTGGCTGAAGTCAAAGCCGACGTGTCGCTCAGAATCATTCCGGTGATCGTCCTGACTAGTTCCGGCAACCCCAACGACATCTTAAGAAGCTATGCGTTGGGGGCCAACACGTACCTACGGAAGGGCAACTGCCTGGACAGTGTATCGGATTTATTTAATACACTGGAGCACTTCTGGATGCATTTGGCAGTTCTTCCTACACGGCTCGATCGCTTATAGGGACCGATACAACTCAAGCCGGCCGATGCGGACCGTCAGATCGAGCGAATAGTGCAAGACGGGTGTGCCGGCGGGCGCAGGGACACCCGATCTCTCGATTAGATCCTGTTCTAAGCGCAATAGCTGTGCCCGCTGAAGCGTCCAGGGACGATGCTCGATTTGAGCAAACGCGAGGCGGTCGCGCAGCATCGTATACAGCCGATAACGTGCTGTCAGAAAATTGTCGAAGTCGCCGGAGCGCAGAGCATCGCCCGGCTGAACGGCGATATCGGTTCGCGCGTGTTCAAACGGCCAACGGCGCCTACTCTTGTATTCCACCCGGTTGCTCGCGCGTGTCACGCGCATATCGGCCCACCGGTACGGTAAGCGGTAGAAGGAGCGCGCGCCCAGCACCGCGGCCAACCGATCTGCTTCGAGAGTGAAAAACCAGACGCCCCGTTCCCCGTCGGGCGTCCGCACATAGGTGCGGACATTGGTCTCCGGGAAATGCGAAATCCGAGGCAGGGCGGGGACAAGCGGCGGACGAAGATCGGTCAGCAAAAAGGGTGTCAGCCCGAGCCAGGCAGCTCCATCAAAGGTGTCGAGTGTGAGTTGGTGAGGCAGGAGTTTGCGAACTGTATCGGCCTCGTACGGCCAGTGAAGGAAGCTGAGAAATCGCCAGCGCTGGAACATGACTGGATGGCGCACCGGACGCGGTGGGAACGGGCTAATGGAGTCCAAAGCTCAAGTTATCGCGGAGCGTTTTTGTTTTCAGCGCTCGAGGCTACCTTAAGAACATGAAGATCATCTCTTCCACAGAAGTACTCAAGAACAAACTGTTTCGCGTGGTTGACGAGATCGCAAACGACTCGAGCGGATTTGAAATCCACCGCTATATCGTTCGCCACCCCGGCTCGGCCGTCATGATGCCGGTGGACGATCGGGATCGCGTCCTGCTGGTGAAACAGTTTCGCCTTCCCGCCCAGCGGGATCTATGGGAACTTCCCGCGGGCCGCGTCGATCCTGGCGAGTCTCCCCTTGACGCGGCGAAACGGGAACTCCGGGAGGAGACAGGTTTCGAAGCCAGGAAGTGGATCGAGTTAGTTTCGTTCTGGGTCAGTCCAGGATATGTCGATGAGAGGATGAATCTGTTTCTGGCGCTCGATCTGCTGGAAGGCGAACAGCATCCTATGCCCGACGAGCGCATCGAGATGCGATGGTTCCCCAGAAAGGAACTCGGCGACCTGATCCGGACCGGAGAAATTCAGGATGCCAAGACCATCATTGGCTATTTTCTTTCGCTCGATCGTGAGGGCCAGGAGCCTTGAACACGGGCTATTCACTGGTGAGCGGCCGATCCATCAGTTCGCGGATGGCGTGGCGCGGATCTTTGGCTTCATAGAGAACCTCATACATCTTGTTGACAATCGGAAGATCGACGTTCTTCTCGAGGCCAAGTTGATGTGCCGCACGGCACGTCGAGACACCCTCTGCAACCATGGTCATCGCGTCCAGGATCTGTTCCAGCTTGTGTCCTTGTCCCAGCTGAACGCCAACGTAGCGGTTCCTGGATAAATCACCGGTCGCCGTTAGTACCAGATCGCCTAAACCGGCCAAGCCGCTCAAAGTGCGCGGCTGTCCGCCCATGGTTGTGGCAAGGCGAGTAATTTCGGCAAGACCGCGGGTGACCAGCGCGGCAACGCTGTTGCTTCCCAGTCCGAGACCTCGGCAAATGCCGGCTCCTATCGCGATCACATTCTTCAAAGCAGCGCCGAGTTCTACACCGATGACGTCGTTGCTGGCATAAAAACGCAGGGTCGGAGTGGCGAACGCACGCTGCATCTCTTCGGCGAACGCAATGTCCTTAGAGGCGACGACAACCGCCGCCGGCTCACCCGCGGCGATTTCCTTGGCGAACGTTGGCCCGGAGAGGACCGTTACGGGATGGGCCGGCAGCACCTCTTCGAATATCTGTGACATCCTGTAAAGCGTTGGCTCTTCCAAGCCTTTCGTGGCACTGACAAGCTTTGCTTCCTTAGGCAGGCGCGGCTGGATCAGCGCGAGCAGCGGGCGCACATACGGGGAAGGAACGACGCTGAGCACAACGTCAGCGTCATGAAGCGCGAAGGCGAGATCCCAGCACGGCTTCACCTGTTCGGGCAAAAGCAACCCCGGCAGATAACGGCGATTCTCTCGTGCCTCGGCGAACTCGGTGGCACGTTCCACGTCACGCGCCCACAAGCGAACGGAATCAAACCGCGAGGAAAGCGCGATTGCGAGCGCAGTACCCCAACTGCCAGCGCCGAGCACGGCTAGCCGCCGGGGCGTCATCTCTCCTTTTTACCCTTCAGGCTATTTTTGTCCCTTAAGGAGAACACGCTCTCAGTCCCGTTTCTCAATCGCACGATGTTGGCCTTGTGACGGTAAACGATGAGTGCGGCGGCCACTATCGACGCGGCCAGAATAGGCGCGGGAGGGTGAGTTATCAGCCAAGCAGCTATGGGAAACACCAACGCCGCGAAGATCGATCCCAGCGAGATATGCTTACTGAGCGCAACCACTATTAGGAAGGCAAACACCGCGAACGCCAGCGCCAGGGGTGCGGCGTAGGCGAAAGCTCCGACGAAACACGCGACTGCTTTGCCTCCTTTGAAACGCAGAAAGATGGGATAGCAGTGTCCCAGCATAACCGCTACAGCGCTGAGGCCAAGCGCGAGCGGATTTGCCCGGGTCAGAAGAGCGGCAAGCCACACTGCGGAGAATCCTTTTACGATATCGAGCAGCAGGACGATGCAACCCGCCTTGCCGCCGACTGTGCGATGAACGTTGGTAGCGCCGATGTTGCCGCTTCCCATTGTGCGAATATCCCTGCCGGACGAGAGGCGTACAAACCAGTATCCGAACGGCAATCCGCCTATGAAATAGGCCAGCAGGGTGGTTGCCGCAATGACAAGGGACAGAGGAATCGGCACTTTACAGATGTTAAGAAGCCGCGAGCGCGGCTTGGAATTTGTAATCGCGCAGCTTGCGATAGATACTTGAATTCGAACCTGGATCACTGCGGTACAGCGAGAAGCGCGAGACCGAAAACTCGCCCAGCGCGGCCGGCTGCATCTCCTGTACCTTCTGGCGCAGACGGCGCAGCGGAACCGGACCTTTTATGCGCGCCAGTGTCAGATGAGGGGCAAATTCGCGATCTTCCTTCTTAATTCCCAAAGGCAGCAGGCGTTCTTCCGTATCATGGACAAGCTCGAGCAATGCAGCGCGGTCGTGCACTCCAGCCCAAAGCACTCGCGGCGACCGCTCGTTCGGAAACCATCCTAAATCTTTCAACTCCATCTCAAACGGGTGCCGCGGTGCGATTGAAGAAAGCGCCTCGTGCAATTCGTCAAACCTGGATTCGGGCCATTCGCCGATGAATTTGGTGGTGACATGGAGATTGTCGAGGGGACTCCACTTGATCAACGCCTCCGGCCGAAGGGCGCTCAGAAGGCGCTCGAGTCGAAGAAGAACGTCGGAGGGCAGATCGATGGCGGTAAACAGTCGCATGGAAGAATGCCCGTGCTAATGTTCTAGCGTACATTGCGGGTAAGTGACAAATCTCAGCCTGCCGCTGTTCTCCGACGCGCATCCGATGGCTTCTCTCTGGAAAGGCTGCTTCGCGAGACCAAGCCGGTCGATCTGAAGTTTTTTGAACACAAGGCCATTGAACTGGCGCGCAATCTGCTCGGCTGCATTTTATTGCACGGCGAAACCGCCGGTATGATCGTCGAGACGGAAGCGTATCTGGGCTTGGACGACCTTGCGGCGCACGCCTCGCGCGGCAGGACGGAGCGAACGAAAGTCCTTTTCGGGCCGGCCGGACACGCCTATGTGTATTTCATTTACGGCATGCACGAATGCCTCAATGTGGTGGCCGATCGCGAAGGCACTCCCGGCTGTGTTTTGATTCGCGCACTCGAGCCGCTTTGCGGATTCGCCGAAATGTTTGAGCGGCGGAGATGGAACGGCGCCGCAACCGGCTTAGCCAATGGCCCGGGAAAACTGACCCAGGCTTTGGCCATCACACGCGCACAATACGGCGAGCGGCTCGATACAGGCGAACTGAGGATTCGCAGATGGCGTTTGAAGCCGCGTTTTGAAATCGCCGCAACACCGCGGATCGGAATCAAAGAATGCGTGGATTGGCCGCTGCGGTTCATTTGGAGCGGCCATCCCTGTCTCAGCAAGCGTTGACGATGTGTAGAGGGACAATACTGCAATGCGCCTTATTCTCTTAGTGACGATTCTCTGTGCTTGTGCGTTTGCCCAGAATCCGGATGCGGCGAAGCTCGATGGGCGGGTGAAGGCGAGGATTGACGGCTTCCCCGGCAAGGTCACGCTCTATGCAAAAAATCTCGAAACAGGCGTCACTTACGGCATGCTGCCCGATGAGCCGGTGCGCACCGCGAGCACGATAAAGCTGGCGATCATGGTCGAGTGTTTTGAGGAAGCCGCCAGCGGCAAGCTGAAATGGAGTGAGCCGCTCAAAGTCACCGATGCTGAAAAAGTTTCCGGAAGTGGACTGGTGCAGGATTTTACGGACGGCGATACACTTCCGATTCGCGACATGTTGGACCTCATGATCGTCGTCAGCGATAACACGGCGACCAATCTTATCCTCAATCGAATCGGTGGCGATGCGGTGAATCGCCGAATGGCGCAGCTCGGCCTGCAACAGACTCGTGTCATGCGGAAGATTCGCGGCGATGGAACAAATCTGAAAGCGCCCAGCGGATTCACGCAAGAAGGCCGCAAGGCCGAAAACGAAAGATGGGGCACGGGCCGAAGCAGCCCGCACGAGATGGTAACGATTCTCGAGAAACTCTACCGCGGAGAGCTGGTGAGCAAGAGCGCTTCGGAAGAGATGATTGCGGTTCTCAAGCGCCAGCGGGATCACGACTGTATCGGCCGCGATATGAAAGACGTTACGATCGCCAGCAAATCAGGATCGCTGGATCACTTGCGGAGCGATGTGGGAATCGTGTATTCCAAACGTGGGCCCATCGCCATGGCCGTCACGGTGGAAGACATTCCCCAGATCGATTACACCCCCGACAATCCAGGCGATTTGTTGATCTCCGCACTTTCAGAGATTCTAGTGGATGGACTCGCATCCAATCACTGAGTCGAATCGGATGCCGCTTTCCCGGGAGTCGATTTCGTCCTGACGGTCGGATACTTGATCCCGAGCTGCTCCATATACGTCGCATATTTGTCGGGATCGTAATAATACTTTTTCATTTCGGGGCGATAAAGCTCCATGGTCTTTTCGTTTAACCACAGCGCAGGCTGGTCC
>JAVKSW010000087.1:0-8615 GCA_039583505.1 Bryobacteraceae bacterium
GCTACAGCGATGGCGGCAATGAGGCCGCCACCTACAGAAGCCGCAACCAGCGTCAGGATCGCTGTGGAGCGGCGAAATTGGACCACGTTTGACATGTCCTTTAAAATCCTTTCTCTTCTGCGGGGCTGCGACGGGAAAACCGCCTGTTGCACCGCGCCCTCGAACCATTTGACGTGCTAAACCACATTTCGATTTACAGTCGGCGAAACCTAGGCCAGAACACTACTAGGCTCGGCGGCTTTGTTCCTTTCGACACGGAAGACGAGACCCGCACCCGCCGGATCGGCATCGATCCACACGGTTT
This sequence comes from Bryobacteraceae bacterium, assembly GCA_039583505.1. Lineage (GTDB taxonomy): Bacteria > Acidobacteriota > Terriglobia > Bryobacterales > Bryobacteraceae > Bog-105. The sequence goes on from JAVKSW010000087.1 coordinate 305, forward strand.
GGCCATCTCGAACCTCTCCGGCGACGATTCGCCGGGCGAGCGGAGTCTCAATTTCCCGCTGAATGGCGCGCTTCAGGGGCCGCGCGCCGTAAGCCGGATCGTACCCGATTCGCACTAGACGAGTACGAGCCGCATCCGACAGTTCTAAGGTGACATGACGCTCCTGGAGGCGCGCCCGCAAACTTCCCAGCTGGATTTCGACGATCTGCTTGAGATGCTCCTCGCTCAAAGAGTGGAAGACGATAATTTCATCGAGCCGGTTCAAAAACTCGGGACGGAAGGCTTGCCGCAATTCCGACAGCACAGTGTCTTTCATGCGACGATACTCTTCGCCTTCAAACGCGCCACGGTATTCCAGGATGCGATGGCTGCCGATATTGGAAGTCATGATCACGATCACGTTTTTGAAGTCGACCGTGCGGCCTTGTCCATCGGTGAGGCGTCCATCGTCGAGCAATTGCAGCAAGGTATTAAAGACGTCGTGATGCGCCTTCTCGATTTCATCGAACAGCACGACGGAATAGGGGCGGCGCCGGACAGCTTCGGTGAGTTGTCCGCCTTCGTCATAGCCGATGTATCCGGGAGGTGCGCCAAGCAGACGCGAAACGGTGTGTTTTTCCTGGTACTCGGACATGTCGATGCGGACCATTGCCCGCTCGTCATCGAACAGAAATTCGGCGAGTGCGCGCGCCAGCTCGGTCTTGCCTACGCCGGTGGGTCCTAAGAAGAGAAAGCTTCCGATGGGACGCCGCGGGTCTTTCAATCCGGAACGGGCGCGCAACACCGCTTCGGCCACCGCCATGACGGCTTCGTCCTGGCCGATGACGCGCTGATGCAGCTCGTCTTCGAGCGCCAACAGCTTTTTCATCTCGCCTTCGAGCAGCTTTGAAACGGGCACGCCGGTCCAGCGGCTTACGACTTCGGCGATATCCTCCTCGTCCACTTCTTCCTTCAGCAGCCGGGTAGCGCCTTGTTTGCCGGAAACGCGCTCCTGCTCGGCGTTAAGCTGTCGATCGAGCTCGGTGAGGCGTCCATACTTGAGCTCGGCGGCCTTGTTGAGGTCGTAGGCTCGCTCGGCCTGGCTGATTTCAATCTTCACGTTCTCAATCTGCTCGCGCAAAGCGCGAACGCGCTGCACACCTTCCTTTTCGGTCTGCCATTGCGCCTGCAAGGCGGAGCCTTGGGTCTTGAGCTCGGCCAACTCCTTTTCGATTCGAGTCAAGCGGTCTTTGGAGACCGGGTCGTTTTCTTTCTTGAGGGCTTCCCGCTCGATTTCGAGTTGCATGCTGCGGCGGAGGATCTCATCGAGTTCGGCCGGCATGGAATCGATTTCGGTGCGCAGCTTGGCGGCCGCTTCGTCCACCAGATCGATGGCCTTGTCGGGAAGAAAACGGTCGGTTATGTAGCGGTGGGAAAGAACCGCGGCGGCGACCAGAGCCGTGTCTTTGATGCGCACGCCGTGGTGCAACTCGTAGCGCTCGCGCAGGCCGCGGAGGATGGAGATGGTGTCTTCGACGCTGGGCTGATCGACAAAAACGGTTTGGAAGCGGCGTTCGAGCGCGGCGTCCTTTTCGATGTACTTACGGTACTCGTCGAGCGTAGTCGCACCGATACAATGCAGCTCGCCACGGGCAAGCATGGGTTTGAGCAAGTTGCCGGCATCCATGGCGCCTTCGGCTTTGCCGGCGCCCACTACGGTGTGCAGCTCATCGATGAACAGGATGATTCGACCTTCCGAGGATTGAACTTCCTTTAGAACGGCCTTGAGACGCTCTTCGAACTCGCCGCGGAACTTGGCGCCGGCGATCAGGGCGCCCATGTCAAGAGCGACCACCTGCTTGTCTTTCAAGCCTTCCGGGACGTCGCCACGGACGATTCTCTGCGCCAAGCCCTCGACAATGGCCGTTTTCCCGACGCCGGGCTCGCCGATCAGGACGGGATTATTCTTGGTGCGACGGGAAAGCACCTGGATGACACGGCGAATCTCTTCGTCGCGCCCGATCACCGGATCGAGCTTGCCTTTGGAGGCCTGCTCGGTCAGATCGCGGCCGTATTTCTGCAGCGATTCATACGTGGTTTCCGGATTCTGGGTGGTGACCCGCTGATTGCCGCGCACCTCCAGCAAGGCTTTCATCAAGCGGTCGCGCGTGAGCCCAAATTCGTGAAGCAGCTTGCCAGCCGCGCCCTGGTCTTCGGCGCAAGCGAGCAGCAGATGCTCAATAGAGACGTACTCGTCTTTGAGGCGCTTGGCCTGTTCCTCGGCCACGGTGAGCAGGCGCGAAAGCCGAGTGGTGATGTAGGCCTGATCCGGCCGTACCCCGCCGCCGCTGACTTTCGGGAACTTGTCAACTTCCTGCACCAGGCTGCGGTGCAGCGACTCGAGTGGGACATCGGCGCGCTGGAGGATGGACGGGGCGAGGCCACCTTCCTGCTCGAGCATAGCCAGTAGCAGATGTTCGACATCCACCTGCTGGTTGCCGTGTTGGGTTGCCTCAGTTTGCGCCTGCCGGATCGCTTCCTGCGATTTTTCCGTCAGTCGGTTGAAATCCATAATTCCTCGAAGTATCTCAATACAATGGATACCAGATGAGTGCTCCGTGATGCAATAATCTTAGTCTTTCGCACTTAAATGTACATACCCGACGTAATCATGGCGCCAGGTTGCCGGTCCGATCCGTTCCGGGAGACAATGGATCGCCGTGCGAGGACGTCTTCTTGGGATTATTGTGAGTTCCTGGTTGTTACTGCCTGCTCCGCTTTTCTCGTGGTGGGAGACCGGACATCAGGTGGTGGCGCGCATTGCGGCGGCCCATCTCACTCCGGCGGCCCGCACGCGAGTTGCCCGGATATTAGATGTGCCTGACGAGCCGGAAGCTGTCGCGAACGGACTGGCCAAGGCGTCGACCTGGGCGGATGAGACCAAGAAGGACACCAACACGGGCGAATGGCACTACATCGACTTAACGCTTCAGGACAAGAAGACGGACATTCCGGCGCGCTGTCCTGAGGATAACTGCGCACCGGCGCAGATTCGGCTTTTCGCGGCGCAACTGGCTGCGCATGCCCCGGACACGCACTGGAGCGATCTGGATGCGCTGCGTTTCGTGGTGCATTTCGTCGGCGACATTCATCAGCCGCTGCATGTGATTTCCGACGCCGATCTCGGCGGCAACTGCGAAACGCTGCAGCCGCCGGTGGGCCAGGCTAAAAACCTGCACGCGCTGTGGGACGGCGAACTGGTGAATGCGCTGCATCGTGACGACACGGCGCTGGTTGCCGACCTGGAGACCGAGATTGAGAAGTCCGGCGGTAAAAACCAGCACGAGCTGATGGCCGGGAACGAGGATGATTGGGTCTGGGAATCGCATATTTTGGCGGAGCACGAAATCTATCAGCGGCTGCGGATTCCGGTCGAACCGGTCGAGTTTCCAGCGAATTGCCAGGAAGCACCGGCCGTTATTACGGAACTGCGGCTCGACATCCCAGGCGCTTATATCGAGGACATGAAGCCTGTGGTACGAGCACAATTGGAGAAAGCCGGACTGAGATTGGCGAAGCTGTTGAACGAATCGTTGTGAAGCTTTAGGGGTCAATGTTTTCGAAATGACGAAGCGTGTGCTCATACCCTATCGGAGAGCGGATAAGATGCGGCCGTACGAAGGCGCCGTGCGCGCGGCCGGGCTGGACCCGTTTTCGGTTTTGGCATCCGGTGCAGTTTCTCTGAGCGGCGCGAGCGGGCTGCTGCTGGCGGGAGGAAGCGATGTGAATCCGGTGCGGTACGGCGAACAGGCACATCCTGAAACGGACCCGCCAGATGACGAGCGCGATGAAGTTGAGCTGGAACTAATCGAGGAAGCGATAAAGGACGACGTGCCGATTCTAGCGATCTGCCGAGGACTGCAGATCCTGAACGTCTACCATGGCGGGACGCTGATTCAGCACCTTGCTTCGACACGGCACGATGCCGAGATGGAAAAGAAGGCCACCCCGGCGCACGAAGTCGCTATCGATCCGCAGAGTCTGCTCGGCAAGATTGCGGGAGCGGAGCGATGGCGGGTGAATTCACGGCATCACCAAGCCGTCGATAGACTTGGCGCGGGGCTACGCATTTCGGCAGTCGATGCAGAGGATCAAACGATTGAGGGGGTAGAGCGGCCGGACAGAACGTTTGTGGTAGCCGTGCAGTGGCATCCGGAAGATCAAGTGACCGAGTATACGGAACAATTGAAGCTGTTCCGCGGGTTCGCCGACGCGTGCCGGTGAAGACCCGCGGCGTACAGCTTTATTGCTGCTGCTGTTGCTGGGCGTGCAACAACTCGGCCTGCTGATCTTTTTCGAGAAAGCGGGACCACTCTTCGTCGGATGCGAATTCCTGGTCGGGCGGCAGAATGGCTTCCGACGGAGTGACTCTCACGCGCACTTGCATTTCGCTCCCGCGCGATCCCTTCACGGTGCCGACGGTGGGGGGCACATCTGCGTAATCGCGGCCGATGGCGGTCCGGATATGGCGTCCGCCAGCGATTAAATCATTCGTAGGATCAAAGCCGATCCAGCCCAGGCCCGGGAGCAACGCCTCCACCCAAGCATGGGTTGCTCCTTCAGCCGAGCGATCCTCGTGCCAGGCGTCATGGTGCAAATATCCGCTGACATAGCGGCAGGGTATGTGCAAGTTCCGCACCAGGGCGATCATAATATGCGCGAAGTCCTGACACACACCCTGGCGCGAGCGAATGGCGTCTTCGATGGGCGAATCGACCGAGGTGCTTTCCTTTACGTAAGAGAAGGCTTGGTATACGCGAGAGTTCACGGTGGTGAGCAATTGGAGAGGATCACGGTCCTCGCGCTTATCGATTCCTAGCTCGCGGGCGACCGCATCGAGCTCCGGCGAGAGTCGCGCGAAGTGGCTGGGCCGCAGCATGTCCCAGTAATCTTCGCGCTCGATGATCTGGTCGAGTTCCTGCCATGCCTCGGAACCGAGAGAATCGGGAAGCGCTTCGGGCGGGTCCACATCGATCAGTGAATCGGCAATGATCGTCAGATGGCTGTGCGGCGCGGGGATATCGAAATGGTGAACCAAATTGCCCAGATGATCGCTGTAGGAGAAAATGCGGGCGCGCGGGCTGACGGACAGCTGGAATGTAAAGCAGCGCTGCATGTACTCGCTACGAGGGTGCATGCGAACTTCCATAACGCTTTCCCAGACTCTGCGGGTGTAGCGGTAACGAGTGAAATGACGGACTGCGTAGAACATCAGGCCTCGAAAGCGGATTCAATCGGATATTCGATGTAGACCTCATGAACCGCGGCGTGGAGGCTGTTGCACTGGTCAATGACGCTGCCGAGATAGGAATGCAGGTCTCGCGCCATAATCTCGTCGATTTGCAGGTAGGCGAGCGAAGAGCGCAATTTGCCGGCGACACGCTCAATGCGTGAGGTTTTGCGCGCAGAGGAGATATCGGCGAGGGAATGAAGGGCGCGATGCATCTGCTCGGCCGAAAATCGCACCGAAAAGGGGAACTCGGGATTGAGAAGAAGAAATTCGGCCACGCGATCAGCTTTGAGGTCAGCGGTGTAGACCTTGCAATAGGCCTCGAAGGCCGAGCAGCTGGAGAGAAGGCCGAGCCAGTCAAGGTCATCGGCGTCCGCGCCAGCGGCGAAATGCGAATCGAGGAGTACCGAGAGACCACAGGCTCGCTCCATGTACTTACCGATTTGGATGAAGTGCCAACCTTCGCCGTGATTCATGGTGGAGTCGGTGACGCCGTGAAACCGGTACACGCCTTCCCGAAACGCGGCGATGAGGCGCAGCGGCTCGGCAGCGACTTCACTTCGAGTGCTGGATACGGTGACTTCGTGATAGAGCTGGTTCAAGCGCTCCCACATCTCGGAGCTGATCTGCTCACGAACCTGGCCGGCGTTCTCACGCGCGCTGGTAATGCAACAAACCATGGAGGCGCTGTTACCAACCTCGCCGATGAGACGGGCGATGATGGTTTGCGGGTCGGCGCCGAAGGAGTCCGGCTTGAATCCTAAGGAGGCCGTAATTCGATTCCAGCGCTGCTCTCTCGAGGGCTTCGAGGGGTTCAGCATGAGATTGTAGTTGGCTTCGAGCACGCGGGCACAGTGGTCGGCGCGTTCGAAGTAACGGCTCATCCAATAGAGGCTGTCGGCTACACGCGAGAGCATCGCGGCTTCAATTCTCCAGGACCCAGGTATCCTTGGATCCCCCGCCCTGCGACGAGTTCACGACGAGAGAGCCTTTTCGAAGAGCGACACGCGTGAGCCCGCCCGGAACAATCGTAATCGTGTCTCCATAGAGGACATACGGGCGCAAGTCGATGTGTCTGGGCTCAATCTCGCCCGTATCGGTAAAGCACGGGGCGGTGGAGAGAGCGAGCGTCGGCTGCGCAATATAGTTTCGGGGCTCCTCCAGGATCCGGGCGCGGAACTCCTCTCGCTGCTGGATGCTACTGTGCGGACCGATGAGCATCCCGTAGCCGCCGGATTCGCCGACTGCCTTGACGACGTAGTTGTGGAGGTTGCCGCAAACGTGGTCCCGCTGAACCGGGTCGGTCATCAAGAATGTTTCCACGTTGTCCAGGATGGGATCTTCGCCGAGGTAATAACGGATGATCTCCGGCACGTACGCATAGATGGCCTTGTCATCGGCAACTCCGTTCCCCAGCGCATTAGCAAGAACGACGTTTCCAGCGCGATAGGCGTTGAACAGGCCAGCCACGCCGAGCGAAGAGTCAGGACGGAAGGCGAGCGGATCGAGGAAATCATCGTCTACCCGGCGGTAGATCACGTCCACGCGCTGAAGACCGGAGGTAGTGCGCATGTACACCAGATTGTCGTGTACCACGAGGTCGCGGCCCTCCACCAACTCGATGCCCATTTGACGAGCGAGGTAAGTGTGCTCGAAATACGCGGAATTGTACACACCCGGCGTCAGCAGCACGATGGTTGGGCTGGAGCGTCCCTCCGGGGCGAGTGAACGAAGCGTGGAGAGCAGCACCTGGCTATAGTGCTCGATGGGACGCACGGCACACTTGCGAAACAACATGGGAAAGATCTGCTTCATCACCTTCCGGCTGGTGAGCATGTAGGAAACGCCGCTGGGGACGCGCAGGTTATCTTCGAGAACGACGAATTTGCCGTCAGGCAGGCGGATCAGGTCGGTGCCGCAGACGCTGACATACACGTCGCGCGGGATTTTCACTCCGCGCATTTGGCGGCGGAAGTGTTTACACGTGTAAATGATTTCGCCCGGGATGACGCCGTCTTTCAAGATGCGGCGCTCGTGATAGACGTCTTTGAGGAACAGATTCAGAGCGGTGATGCGCTGCTTGAGACCGCTCTCAATGATCTGCCATTCGGCGCTCGAGACGATGCGGGGCAGCAGGTCATGAGGAAAGATTCGCTCGGTCCCTTCGCTACGGCCATAGACGGTGAAGGTGATGCCCTGATTAAAGAAGGAGAGATCGGCTTCTTGTTTGTTGCGGCGCAGATCCTCGGGCGGCAGGTTCAACAGGCGAGCGTGCAGGGCGCGATAGTGAGAGCGGGGGCGCCCGGGCGCGCGGAACATCTCGTCGTAGCCAATAGGGACCTGATAGTCGGCAAACGGATCAGCGAGACTGCGTTCCGTCGAGGGTGAAGGTGTCGCCATGTTCCAACTGTGGTTGTTGCATCCGGAAGCTCTTCAACTCGGAACAGGACCGGCGAGTTTAGACATGAGTATAACTCGTGAGCTGGGGTCTCGCCGGGGGGTGGGGACCTGACCAGGGTGGGATCAGGAGTTCGGTAAACTGACATTTACCCGCTGACAGGGACCAGGTTCGTTCTCTTGCATCGTAAGCAGATCGGCAGCGTGGCGACGCTCTACTATGCTCATCCGCTTAGGTTACGACATGACGTTCGACAATCCGGCGCAGGTGCCGATTGTCGCGATGCTGAACGTTCACCCTTCTCGCGAGCACGATTTGCGTGAACCCGACGAACTGCAGATCGATCCAAACGTGGATATCGCAACTTACATAGACAGCTTCGGGAACCGGTGCTCGCGGTTCCTCGCTCCCGCAGGCGAGGTTCGTCTTTCGACTTCGACGCTGATCGAGGACTCGGGCGAACTGGATGCAGCGAACCCGCAGGCGCGCGAGGTTCCGGTACAGGAATTACCGACAGACGCTCTGCGTTATTTGTTGGCGAGCCGGTACGCGGAGGTGGATCTGCTTTCCAATACAGCCGTGGAGCTGTTTGGGAATGTTGCACCGGGATGGCAGCGCGTGCAGGCCATTTGCGACTGGGTCTA
>JAVKSW010000088.1:0-8605 GCA_039583505.1 Bryobacteraceae bacterium
TGCCGTTTATCCAGACTTCACTGTTTTGGTAGACCCCATCGAATTCAATAATTACCTTCCGGGTGCGGTATGTTTCCGGCATTCGGAATTGCTTCCGGTACCAGCCGATGCCCGTCGGCAGATAGCCGCCTGGTCCGCCCGTGGGTTCTGTCTCTGAAAATGGTCCTTCAATGCTCCAGTCGTGCGGCAGATCCACAACGCGCCAATTGATGTCCTCGGAACTAGGTAACTGCGCGCCCGGCATATCGCCGTGGAAGCACTTCCAATCGAAGTCGAAGGATTGACGCTGGCGACCCGTCGCCTCGTGGACGTCCGCGGGTTCCGCATTGGCGAATGCGCAACCGAGTGCTGCCGCTTTAAGTGACGTACTGAGCAGATCGCGGCGGGTAATCATTGCCGCTCCACCGAGATAACGTACCAGGTGGTAACCGGATTACCCACGGAAAGCATCCATCCCTCTGGCGTTTTCTTTGCCGCAATCCTGTCGCCTATGGGGCATCCGGCGCCGTCCAAAGCAAATGCACTCACAAAGTTTGCTCGCTGAAGATTGCGAAGCAAGATTTTACCCGCGACAGGTTCGATCAGCGACGGTGGACCACCATGGCTGAGCAGTTTTGTGTGAGCGTCGTTCCATTTCATCCCGGTGTTCGCGACACGCGAACCCGTGGTGAGAAGCATCTTGCCAGCTTCGGAGATCGGTTTCGAGTCCATTGACGTCAGCACGACGGTTGCGAAATTATTCGTGAGATTCGCCGAGAGATTTTTTAAAACCCGGTGATTCGCGTTCAGAAAACCGATCAGGGCCTGTGTTCGCTCCGTCTCGATCGTGACTACGCCATGTTCCGGGGGAGACGTGTACCAGGACAATTCTCCCGTATCGGAAACGATGGCTTTGGACGGTTCCTCTATCGAAGGATTTACTGTGGGCGGTCCATTCAGCGAGCGGATTCGAACTTCATGCTCCAGCGGCAGCGCCAGCGGAAATCCCGGTGTAAAGTACGGCTGCTCTGAGTGAGGAAGACGCCGGCTGTCAAGCACCTGCTGCGTCGAATAGGTCCTTTCTACGATTTGCCGGGCGGGATGGACATCCTGGCGCAGAAATAGCAATGCGCCCGCTGCGAACTCCGTCATCCGGACCGGATCGAGGGAGATATCGAAATAATCGCCCACGTAAGGCTTCCAATCGGCCGCGATTTTCGGCTCGAACGTGTAGGTGATGATGGCGTCCCAGTCTTGAAAATTTCCGTAAGCGGCGATAATCGGAATGCCTTCGCTCGCCCACTCGTTCGGGAAGGGATGATTGGTCTCGCTCACGGTGTACGGTTTTCCCGCGAATGCACTTCGAGAGAGTTGGACCACGGTTGAGTGCAGTGGATCGTTGACCATGGGCCTGTCCCAAGGAGGAGGCGATTCCGGGTGCTCCCAGTAGACGTGCCCGTCCACAACGTCCAACCGCGAAAGCGAAGTGAGCATGGGATAGCTGCTCCCGGTGTGGCTGTGATCCGCCGTCCCGATGATCGGCGCTTTTACGCCGAGCGTCCGCTTTAAATAGCCGCTCATGTCCTGGTAGAACCGATTTTCTACGTCCATGTAGAACCTCATTTCCGCCAGGTATCTTGGTTCAGGCGCAGACTGAATTTCGGAAGGTTTAAGCCGGGGTACTAGCGCATCGGCTGGTATACCCGCCGCATTTCGAATCTCGCTCAATTCATCGGCGCTGAGGTGTTTCGACAGCCAGGAGTTGTACAGGCTCGTGAGCTCGTCCTCATAATAAGAACTCGGCGTTCGGAAGCCAATCCCGACACCGTTCTCATTCGCAATCTCGATGATCGCTACTGCCGGTTCATTCCGGTATTCGGTTCCGGTATACGCATTCACGTGGGTGAGAAGGTCCCTGGCATATTCCTTCTCGAGCTCGATCAGACGCGGATCGAAGAGGATTACTCCTTTCCCCCAGCGAATCTTCTCCGCATCCACGACCCCGTCGCCGGGCTTATACGACCGGCCCACATTAAGGTTCAGATCCACATAGATGCCGCGCTTCTTCAGTTCTGAAACCAGAAAGTCCAGCCGGTCGAGTTGTTGCGGATCGAACGAGCGCGTGTCGTTACGGCTACCGTCGATGATTCCGCGAGGAGCGGCGAGATCGAGGAAGTGAAGACGAACGCAGTTCACGCCGAAACGCGACAATGTTCCAGCCCACATCGGAATGTCCTGCTTCGGTGGAAGCAGAACTGAGCCGGGGCTCCAGTCGGTCAGATGCACTCCCCAAAAACGGATTCGAGTGCCATCCGGTTTAACGAAATGGCTGTCCTGAATGCGAATGAATCCATCTTTGCCTGCCGGAGCATCGTGCAAAAACGAAAGGTTAACTAAGGATTGCCCGCCCCGCCGGTGATCCATCGCAAACGGCTTCAGTGCGCTGTCGTCCCACTGCGCAAACGCGCAAATTGCAAATACGAGCAGCAGCAGTATCTCTATCCGACGCCAAATAAGTTGCATGTTCAGGATGTGAATGGACCGGCCGACAGAAATGAAGTTAACTTATGGATTCTATGGCGATTCGAGTCTAAATCAATCCAACCAAAGTCGGATTAAGCGTTCGAGTCCAACGTGGCGTCGTCTGGCTCTCCCACCGGAATGTCCACCGATAACTCGGTACCGTTGCCCCGCGTGCTCCTCACCTCAAACCGGCCTCCGAGCCGTTCAGTCCGTTCGCGCATGCCGATTAACCCGAAGTGATCGCTTGCGGCCGAAAACACCTCGTCAGGGTCGAACCCGCAGCCATCGTCCAACACTCGCAATCTGATTCGGGTGCGCTCGAAATTAACTTGCAGACGTACCTCATGCGGCTGTGCGTGTCGCACCGCGTTGTAGACGGCTTCGCGTGCGACCATGACCAGATCGTGTTCCACCAGCGCGTCCATCGCTGCCGGTTTACCCGAAGGCTCAAATCGTACGGGAACCCTGGAAGCATGGCTCGCCTGTTGGGCCATTTGCCCGAGGAGACGATCAATCGCCGGCGCATTCGTGCTGCTTTGCCGGAGATTCCACACTGCTCGGCGCGCCTCATCGGCAGTTTCTCTTATCTGCAACCGGGCGCAATTCAACAGCTCACTGCCTCCTTCGCTGCTGTCCGGCTTCATGGATGCAACGGCCTCCAGCAAGGCCGATACACTGGTGCAGCCTTGTATCAGAGTGTCGTGCATCTCCCGGGCAAGCCGATTGCGTTCCTCGAGCACGGCCGCAAAACGGGCATGTACCTGCTGCATTCTCATTTTGTGGGTACCCCAGACAAACGCGCCCACGCAAACGATGCACAACGCGAAAAACCAGCGAGTTTGGTAGATATGCGGACGCCAGTTAAATGACACTCCAGCTTCCGATACAGTACGCGGCTGGTCGGTATCAAACGAGAGAAGCCGGAAACGGTAATGCCCTGGCGGTATGTTTGCGTACACCACTCGCCGTGCTCTCGTTTCGGTCCAGCCGTGATCGAACCCTTCCAGTTGATACCGGAACCGGACGCGCTCCTGCGAGCGGAGCTGAATCGCACTGTACTGGATTTCCAGTTTCCCCCGGCCGGGGAGCAGATCCACGTTTCCCGAGGCGTGGACGTCGCGGCCATCCGCGGTCACGCGATAAATGACGGCGGGCGGGGCGGAGGTGGACGCATCCGGATCTGCACCAATTCGGACTGGCCCCGCGGTGCTGGGGAACCAGACTTCCCCGCCGGAACCGATGCACCCGGCGGGCTGAACGCCTCCGTACATCTGCGTTGTCTCGAGGCCGTCGGAAGTACCGTACAGCTTCACGGAAGGCGGATAGGAAGAATCTCGTTCGGTTGCTTCCAGATCGTGGCGGCTGATCGAAGACACCCCGTTCGGTCCGCTGATCCATAACCGCCCGCGCCCGTCCTCCAGAATCTGATAAATACTGTTGCTTGCGAGGCCTTGCGCTGTCGTGTAGGAGGTCAGCTTACCGCTCTTCCAACGGAACAATCCATTGCTCCGTGTGCCGAACCAGAGACCGCCGTCCGCATCCTCATGGATCGCCCACACCTTTTCCGATTGCAACCGTGCGATCGGTACATCGGGAACAAAGCCGCCGTCGCGCAGACGAGTCAACCCGCGATCTTTCCCAACCCAGACGCTTCCCTCGCGATCGACAAGCAGCGCTCGTACACTCTCGTGGAGTTCGAAGTTTTTGATGCCATGTGCGCTCCACCGGCAATAGCCTCCGTCCGTCCCAATCCAGATGCCGCCTTCATGATCTTCCGCAAAGGCGCGGATGTAGGCCTGGACAGTCGGCATTTGCTTTAGGGTGCCGTCCTTGAGGCGGAATGCGCCCTTCCCTTCGGTTCCCAACCAGAGTGCATCTTTGCTGTCCCGAAAAACGGTTCGCACACGCGCGCTTCCCAGAGGAGCCGGAAATTTCATGAGCTCCACTTGCTGGCCTGCGAGTCGAAACAAATGGGAGCTGCCGACCCACAGGGCCCCATCTCGATCGCGGTATATCGTCCCGAAGTCGGAATCGGCGAAGTCAGGAAGAGATAGCGTGCTGACCGCCGTTTTGTTGAGTCGTACGAGGCCCGTCTGGGTGCCGATCCAGATGTTTCTCTCCGATCCGAGAAAGCTGGTGAGAACGGTATTGCTGGGGAGCTTGGATCTGGCCGATAAGCGCGAGAATTTTCCGTTCCGATACTGTATGAGACCTTCGCCGATGGTACCGATCCATAGAACTCCCTCGTCATCTTCAAGTAATGTTCGGACCGTGCTGTGGATACCCTGTACTTGCTGAAAGTGCGGCGTTCCCTGGTTGGGCAGCATCCTTTCCAAGCCGCTGACCGTACCTACCCAGATGGTTCCATCCCGCGTCTCGATAATCGATTTAACGTTGTCCGTCAAGCCGCCGGGGAGCGCTATCTCGGTGGTCTGATTGCCGGCAAAGACGAAAAAGTGGAAGCCTCCCGCCCAAAGGCGCTGTTGGCGATCCATATACAGGGCGTGAATGGAGATCGGAGGCACGCCATTGCGGCCGTCGATACGCTCGATCCGACGGCCGCGGAAACGGAATAGGCCATCGTCCGTTCCAATCCAAAGATCCCCGCGGGCATCCTGACGGAGTGCCCGGATATAGCCGTTCGTCAAACCCTCCGCCTTCGACCAGAGATGAAAAACTTCATCCGAGTAACTGACCAAGCCTCCACCTTCTGTTCCGATCCACAACGTGCCGTCGGTCGAAGTGAATAGGCAGAAGACGCTGTTTTCCCGAAGCGCGGGCGTGTTGTCGCGATTGAAAACGATAAACTGTGCCCCATCGAAGCGAACCAGCCCGCCGGAAGTTCCAACCCAGAGAAAGCCGTCTCGTGTTTGCGCAAATGCCTGAACGGTCTCTTCGGGAAGGCCGTCTTCGGTGTGCCAGACGCGCCTGGCGTAGCCGTCTCCAGCATCAGGCAGCGGCAGGGCGGAGGCGGAAACTATTCCGCACAACAACAGGCATGCGATGAGTCGGAACACGAATGCGACTTTGACCCAGCCACAAAGCATAGCGCAACTTGGTGGGGTTTCGATGAATGAACTCAAGTCTCTTTCGAGTTCTGGTCGACTAGCCGATCGAATGCAAGGCAGTTGGGCCTCTCGGACGCGTGGTCTGCATCGGCAGCTCCGCGATCACGGGCGAACCCGAAGAGATAAACTACTTATAATTGCCGTGCCCAGTAGCCAGTAGAAATTTCTCTTCTGGGACGTTGCGCGCCCGCGGGAAGAGACAGCGTGCGCTGCTGTGTGCGATTGCCGTCTTGATCGGCGGCTTATTTATCCCGGCAGCCCTTAAAGGACAAGCGGCCGACAGTTCCGGCGGGAACGCGTATACCGCGAAGGTTCGGCAAACGTATAACTTCCGGTTCGGTCCGAACCAGTTATCCGCGCCCGGCAATGCGACCACCGAAACGGGCCGTTTCATCGAGCCCGGCGCTTTCCCGACCGCCAGCTATTGCGGTCGTTGCCACCCCCAGGCGTATAGCGAATGGCGGCAGTCCCTTCATTCCAATTCGTTTCGGACGCCCTTCTATCGAACTAGCGTGAACATCCTGGCCCATACAAAAGGCATCGAATTCACGCGCCACTGCGATAGCTGCCATAATCCCGTCGGGGTCCTTACGGGTGCTCTGACGCCGGGTTCGCAGGTGGACCGTAAGTTCGATGAAGACGGTGTCACGTGCATGACCTGCCACTCGGTGCAGGCGCTACAGCCGCCGCTCGGAAATGGAAGCTACGTGATGGGTGTTCCGGCTGTCATGGTTGACGCAAATGGCAAGCGTATTCCGGGCGAAGTTTCCGACGATGAAATCAGGAAGCATCCGGAGCGCCACTCGCAGGCTGTAATGAAAGTTTTCTATCGAACGCCCGAGTTCTGCGCATCGTGCCACAAAGCGAACTTGCCTAACGCGTTGAATGACTATAAATGGATTCGCGCTTTCACCTCGTACGACGAATGGCAGAATTCGAAATTCTCCCAACGCAATCCGCTTACGTTTTATTCCGCGGACTTCTTCGCCTGTCAGAGCTGTCACATGATGCGTGAACCCGCAACCGCGGACGAGTACGGCGCCAAGAAGAAGACTTTCGCCTCCCACCGCTGGCTCGCGGGCAATACTGCGGTGCCCTTTTACTATGGATTTGACCAGCAGTTACAAAAGACCGTCGAGTTTCTCAAATCGGGCATGTTCCTGAATGTAGATCTGTTCGCGATCACCAAGGTAGCGACCAACAAATTGATTACGCCTCTCGGTTCGACGCCTTTCGATCTGGCGCCCAACGAGCAAGTGCAGGCCATGGTGGTCATCCAGAATAAGAACATCGGTCACTCGCTGATTCCGGAAGTGCGAGATCTGTACGAGGCTTGGGTGGAAT
The DNA here is from genome assembly GCA_039583505.1 of Bryobacteraceae bacterium. Lineage (GTDB taxonomy): Bacteria > Acidobacteriota > Terriglobia > Bryobacterales > Bryobacteraceae > Bog-105. Next base: position 6,915 of record JAVKSW010000088.1, read on the forward strand.
TTACAGTCAAAGATGCGGTGGGGAAACAGATTTACCACAGCGGTTTCCTGAACCCGGATGGCACGTTGGATTCACGCGCGCACACGTTCACTAATCGACCGGTCAACAACGAAGGCGAGTTTGTGGATAATCACCAGGTCTGGACCATCCACTCGGTCGCGTATGACAACACAATTCAAGCCGGGCGCTCCGCTCTGGTCCGCTACCAGTTCAGGATTCCGGCCGATGCGAAAGGACCCATCAACCTGACCGCGCGCGTGAATTACCGGCATTTGCGGCAGAGCTATCTAAACAACGTTTTCGGCAAAGATCATCCGGCCTATCCCGTTGTTGAGATGGCCGCGCGGAGTCGCACGCTGAATCTGGGCGCAAACCCGAGGACCCCAGCGGACCCGCAGGACAATCCCGAGTGGATGCGGTGGAACAATTTGGGCATCGCTTACCTCGATGAGCTGCAATACGCGGAGGCGCTGGACGCGTTCCAACATGTGATTAGCTTACGTCCCGATTACGCCGACGGCTACATCAACATTGGCCTCACAAACATCCAGTGGGAGAAATACGCGGAGGCGCGCGCCGGGCTGGAACAAGCGTTGAAGCTGAGTCCGTACAATGGGCGAGCGCTCTATTATCTGGCGCTGGTGGAAAGGCGCGAAGGAAACTCCGAATCGGAAGTAGCCGACCTCGAAGAGGTGATCAAGCAATATCCCGAATCGCGCGATGCACGGCGCGAACTTGGCATCTCCTATTACCAGCAACACAGATATCCCGACGCTGAGCAGCAATTCGAGGCGTTGCAGCGCATCGATCCGGATGACCTCACCGCCCACTACAATTTGGCCGTGATCTACCGCCGCTTGGGCATGAAGCAAAAGGCCTCCGAACAAGCGGCGCTCTTCGCGACGAAGCAGGTCGATCCCGGAGCGCCGACTTACTCTCTCGATTTCCTGCGCAAACATCCCGAGATTTCGATTGAGAGCGTTCCGTGGCACATGCATGCCGATGTGGCCGTCGACACTTCTGCAGGCCGGCCACAACGCTGAATCGTGGAGCTTTAGCTTGGACAAAAATCGCCGTCGCTTTATTGGTTCGCTCAGCCGTTCGGCGCTGGTACTTCCGTTCGCCGACCTTGTCGCGCTAGCGAGTCCGTCACAGCAGGTAAAACTGCCGGGGCCGATTGAGCGTAGTTACGACGCGAAACCCAGGCCCGCGCCGAAAGGCCCCAAATCTCCGATTGAAGGTACCCCCCTCGGCGTCAGTTTCGTCGACGTGGTGAAGCAATCGGGCTTAGCTGTCAAGACGATCTTTGGCGGCGAAGGAAAAAACAAATATCTTTTGGAGACCACTGGCTGCGGTTTAGCCTTCTACGATTACGACAACGACGGATGGCTCGACGTTTTTCTGGTGAACGGATGGCGCCTGGAAGGTTTTCCGAACGGCCAGGAGCCGCGCTGTCATTTGTTCAAGAACAGTCGGGACGGCACATTTATGGATGTGACGAAAGGCTCGGGGCTTGAACATCGCACGGGCTGGGGGCAGGCCTGCTGCGTGGGAGATTACAACAATGATGGCTATGACGATCTGTTCGTCACTTATTACGGGCAGAACGCACTGTACCGAAACCGCGGCGATGGGACATTCACGGATGTAACCAAGGATGCAGGCTTGCTCCAACCGGGTCCGAAGACGCG
>JAVKSW010000089.1:0-8580 GCA_039583505.1 Bryobacteraceae bacterium
TGCGATCTCTGCAGCCGCTTTCGCCGCCGCGCCGTTTACGAGATTGTACGCAAGCTCGGCGCCAACGTCATCGCCTTCGGTCACACTGCCGACGATTTTTGCGAATCGTTTCTGCGCAATGCCTTGTTTACCGGGCGGATCAGCTCGCTGCCGCCTATGACCTGGTCGAGCAAGCGCGAATTTCGGCTGATCCGCCCGCTCGTTTACGTCACTGAAGACCTCACTCGCGCGTTTGCCGCTGCTCTCGGGGTGCCCCTTGTCCCGTGCGGCTGCTCGCAAAAAACCGGTACCGTCCGCCGCAGTCTGCGTGACATCCTCGCGGAGCTTGAAAACGACCATCCGTTTCTCAAGCAGACTCTGCTCTCGGCGATGGGAAACGTCGATACCCAGCGTCTGCTCGACACGCGTTTTCTCGATCTGGATGGCAGCACCGAACCGGATTCAACTGCCGCCGAAGACACGCTGGTCTCTCTTACCTCCGACCCGTAGCGGCTTGTTACAGTAATAGCTTCCTTCTATGGCCGCGGAACTGATCGTCGTCAACGGTCCGCTCGCTGGAACCCGCTATTCCCTTGCCACGGCTGAACTCCTGATCGGCCGCGCACCCAATGCCCATATCGTGTTGAGTGAGCCCGAGGTCGGCTGGCGGCACTGCCAGATTCACCAGCAGGGTAGCCGCTTTCTCGTTCGCGATCTGCGTACCTCCGGCGGTACCTACGTGAATGGCATGCGTTCGGCGGAGCGCTGGCTCGAAGAGCGAGACCAGATCGGCGTCGGCAAGACCATCCTGATGTTTCGCTCCAGCGAAGCGGATGCAGAACCGGAGGCAGCCGATCCGGCCGCTGTGCCCGTCGGCGATGCGAAGCCCGTTCTTCTCGCCGCTTGCTCGCTGTTGTTCCTCTTTCGAGCGCTCGCCGCCGCTGCCCGCCAGCCGCAGATTCGCGTTCTGCAGACCCAGATCCTCCGCCTGGTCTCCGATCTGATACCGGCCCGCGACAGCCTCCTTCTACTGGGCGCCACGGAGTCGGAGCTCTTGGCCCGCTATCGCGAAGACGCTGCTTCGTATGAAACAGATTTCGAGCCTGCCCTTTCGCGCGTTTGCCACGACGGCGCGTTTCACGATGGAGACGGCGCAATACTCGGCGTGCCGCTCTATCTCACGGGCGCTCTCGCCGGAGCGCTCGTTGTCCACGCGCAGGATTCGGATGCGGTTCGTCTCGCCGCCCACCTGGAGACCCTCACCGCTATCGCCTCGCTTGCTTCCATCGGCTTTGAAGCGAATCGTGAAGTCGAGACCCTCAAAGCCGAAAACGCGCTCCTCCAGGAGCAGATTGCAGTCAATACGGGCCTCGTCGGCAACAGTCTCCCCATCCGCCGCCTACTCGATCTCATTGAACGCGTGGCCCCGCGCGATACCACCGTTCTCATCGTCGGCGAAAGCGGCACCGGCAAAGAGCTGATTGCTCGGGCTCTCCATCAGAAGAGCCCCCGCCGCGACCATTCCTTCATCGCCGTGAATTGTGCCGCCCTCAGCGAAACGCTCTTTGAAAGCGAGCTGTTCGGTCACGAGAAGGGCGCCTTCACCGGCGCCATTTCGCTCAAGCGGGGCCGGTTTGAGATGGCACAGGGTGGAACCATCTTCCTGGATGAGGTCGGCGAACTAGCGCTCGCGTTGCAGGCCAAGCTCCTCCGCATTCTGCAGCAGCGCGAGTTTGAGCGTGTGGGCGGGACCGAGGCGCATCCGCTCGATATCCGTGTCATCGCCGCCACCAATCGCGATCTCATCGCGGACGTCCGTGATGGAAGATTTCGCGAGGATCTCTATCATCGTCTGAACGTCGTCACGCTCGAGTCGCCGCCGCTTCGCGAGCACAAAGACGACATCCCGCTGCTCGCGCGCTACTTCCTGGAGCGCTCCGCGGAACGTTGTAAGCGCCACGTCACCGGGATCTCCCCGGAGGCGGAAGAGATGCTTGTCCAGTACGCCTGGCCCGGCAATGTGCGCGAGCTCGAGAACGCGATCGAGCGCGCCGTCGTGCTCGGGGTTTCTGAGTCCATCCTGCCCGAGGACCTGCCCGAAACCCTGCTCGAAGCCTCGCCTCGCGGCACGGAAGCGAAGTATCATCACTCGGTCGGACAGGCCAAGCGAGAAGCTGTTCTCGATGCGTATGTGCAAGGCCACGGAGATTACAAGCAGGCCGCGCAGCTCTTAGGGCTCCATCCAAACTATCTGCTTCGTCTCGTCCGCAATATGGGGCTTCGCGACGAGATTAACCGTACGCTAGCCAGCGCCGCCGGGCGCTGATTTCTGTCCCAGATGCAGCGCCGCAATGCCCCCCGTCAGCAGCTCGAACGTCGCTTTCGAAAAGCCTGCCGATTCCATCAGCCTTAGTAACTCCGCCGGGTCGGGAAACTTACGAATAGAATCCGGCAGATACGAGTAAGCCTGGCGCGAGCCTGAGATCGCCGTACCGATAATCGGCAGCAGAACTCGCGAATAGAACGCGTACGCCACCTTCATCGTCGCGCCCGGAGGATGGGAGAACTCGAGAATCGCAATTACCCCGCCCGGTCTCAGCACGCGGTGCAGCTCCCGCAAACCAGCGCTGTAGTTCGCGAGATTTCGAAACCCGAACGAAATTGAAATCGCATCGAGTGTATCGTCGGCGAGGGGTAGATGAAGAGCATCGGCCTCCATGAGCGGCGCGCAAAATCCCCGTCGGGCGGCCTTCTGCTGAGCGGTAATCAACATGGGATGGCAGAAGTCCGCACCGATGACCGGCTTTGCCGCAACTTCCTGCAGATCAAGCAAGACATCGCCCGTTCCACAGCACAGGTCGAGCACTCTCGTTTCGGGTTGCTCCAAAATCGGCGTCAGCCGGTTAATGAGCACCTTGCGCCATCCGCGGTCGATATTGAACGACAGCAGATGATTGATGAAGTCATACTTCGGAGCAATCCCGGCAAACATCCGCTGCACCCACTGGGCAGCTTGCTCCTCGCTCGATGTTCCGGGCGGCGTGGTTCCCATCAGCCGAGCGATTCTACGATGGCCTGTCGGATCAACACAGGCTCGATACCGGAGATCACCTTCACCGCGCCAACCGCGACCGGCAGCACAAAGTGAATCTTGCCTTGCAGCGTCTTCTTATCGCTCGCGAGCCTCGCCATCAGGTGCTCGATGTTCAAATCCTTCGCGCTTGGCAATGGCCCATACCGGCAGATCGTTCCCGCAATGCGCCGTGCTGCTGATGCGTCCAGCACTCCAAGCAGTTCAGCCAATCGTGTCGCCGCCAGCATGCCCCACGCAATCGCTTCTCCGTGCAGGAAGCGCATGTACTCCGTCTCGGCCTCCATCGCATGGCCAATCGTATGCCCGAAATTCAGGATGCGCCGCAGATCGCTCTCCCGTTCATCGGCGGAAACCACTTCGGCCTTGATCCGCACCGCCGCGGCGATGAGCTCATCCACCACGTCAGGGTTTCTGACCAGCGTCTCGTCAATCCGCTCTTCCAGCAGTTCGAAAAGAGCCGCATCGCGAATGATTCCACACTTGATCACCTCAAACAGCCCAGCGCGATACTCCCGCTGCGGCAAGGTCGAAAGCACCTCCGGGTCGATCAGTACTGCAAGCGGCTGGTGAAAGCTGCCGATCAGGTTCTTCCCGCCCACCAGGTTCACACCCGTCTTGCCCCCCGTCGCCGCATCCACTTGCGCCAGCAAGGTGGTCGGGACCTGCAGGACCGGAACGCCGCGCATGAAAATCGCTGCTAAAAATCCGCTCACATCGGTTACGATCCCGCCTCCGAAGCCCACCACTACATTGGTCCGATCCGCGCCCCGCGCGACCATCTCGTCGGCGAGCCGTTCCACCTCGCTCAGCCGCTTGTTCGCCTCGCCGCCGGGAAAGAAGAGAACATCGAAATCCCGCCCTTGCCCTCGGATCTTCGCTCCCCACAGTTTCCACACATCGGCGGTCGTCACGACAAACACCCTTCCCGCGCCTGCAGGCAGGAACTCCGCAAGATTCCGCAAGATGCCCCGCTCTATCACGTTTTGATATCGGTGGTGAGGCGTTCGCACCTCGAAGAGTGGCATGTGATCCCGTTGTAGCACGCAAATCACGCTACCATTGAGGAAGCGCTTCTATGCCCGCCGACGATACGCCCGTCACCCGATCGGGACTCAAAACCGAACTGGAGACCCTCAGAATAGAACTCCTGGAACGCTTTGAGAAGGTCGAAACCAACCTCCTGACCGCCTTCCGAACTTGGGCTCGGGGCTCGGAAGCTCACCAGAAGGTCAACGACATCCTGGTTCACAGCTTCGATGACCGCCTCACAGCGCTCGAAGAGCGAGTCGGCCACGTCGAGCGGCGGATCGGGAGCTAAGCCGGAACCAACAGCTTTGCGGCCTCTCTCCACTGATTTCGTCGTGGTCGGGGCAGGCGTTGCGGGCCTCCGCGCCGCCATCGAGCTGGCGCGTTCCGGTCGCGTCCTCATCGTCGCCAAAGACAGTCTCCGCGAATCTTCCTCTGAATACGCGCAAGGCGGGATCGCCGCCGCCCTTAGCGATGACGATGAGGTGGAGCTCCATGAACAGGACACCCTCGTTGCCGGAGACGGTCTCTGCGATTTCGAGGCCGTCCGTACGCTCGTTGCAGAAGCGCCTGCTGCCATCGAGCAGCTCATTGAGTGGGGCACCGCGTTCGATCGCAAAGGCGCCGAGCTGCTCTTTGCGCGCGAAGGCGCTCACAGCCGCAATCGCGTCCTGCACGCCCACGGCGATTCGACCGGTCACGAAATCGTACGTGCTCTCCGGCAACAGGCGGCATCGCTTCCCAATGTCGAGTTTCAAAGCTTCGCTGCGGTTACTGACCTGCTGCTCGATGACAATGAGGTGATCGGCGTGTCTGCTCACGACGAATCAACCGCGTCTACGGTCCACATTCACGCCCGTGGAATCCTGCTGGCGACCGGCGGCCTCGGGCGAGTGTTCGAGCACACAACGAATCCCGCCGTGGCCACCGGCGATGGCGTCGCTTGCGCCTATCGCGCCGGAGCGCAAATTTCAGACATCGAGTTCGTCCAGTTTCATCCCACCGCGCTCTACATCCCCTCCGCTCCCCGTTTTCTGCTGAGCGAGGCGCTGCGGGGCGAAGGCGCATATCTCCGCAATGCTGCCGGGGAGCGCTTCATGGACCGTTATCATCCAGCCAAAGAGCTAGCTCCTCGCGATGTGGTCTCCCGCTCCATTGTTATGGAAATGCGCGCCGGCGGCGATCCGAGTGCATTCCTCGATCTCACGCATCTCCCCTCCGGTTTCATCCGCACCCGTTTCCCGCGCATTTATGAGACGTGTCTTCACTACGGCATCGACCTTGCCACCACGCCCGCGCCAGTCCGTCCGGCCGCGCACTATGCCATGGGCGGCGTCCGTACCGACCTGTTGGGGCGAACCACCGTGCGCCGCCTCTATGCCGCCGGTGAAGTCGCCTGCACGGGCGTTCACGGCGCGAATCGACTTGCCAGCAACTCTCTGTTGGAAGCCGTGGTCTTTGGCGCGCGGGCCGGGCAGTCGATGTGCTCTCTTCCGCCATTACAGCGGCACGGCGCCCTCGATGGCCTGGCCCCGCTGGTTCCCGCCATCACTGAACACGAGCTGCGCGCCATCATGTGGAACGCTTGCGGCATTCTCCGCAATGGAGCTGAGCTCAGCACCGCTCACAAATTATTTCAATCCATCGCTCTCGAGACGCGCGCGTCGCACTCTCGCGCCGGTTTCGAGCTCCGCAACATGCACCAGATCGCATCTCTAATCTCCCTGGCAGCCCTGGCGCGCGAAGAAAGCCGCGGCGCTCATTACCGGACCGATTTCCCGGCAAAATCGCCCGCCTTTGACAAGCACTCTATCGTCACGCGTTCCGCCAACGGCGCCGATGCCCAAATCACCTTCGCATAAGCCGCATTCGCTTCCGGCAACACCCGCTGCAGCCTCTTCAACCGTGTTTGCCTTCGTGTTATTCGCTGTCCCGCTGTATCACTCCAGCCCATGGACCGCGCTCTGGACTACTCCCTGCATCCTGATTGCTTCGGTTCTTATCACCTGGGGCGCTGAATCCGCGCAGTACTTTGTCGCGCAAGGCTTCGCACTGGCGATTCTTGCGTGGATGCAGACGCTGCCCGAGTTCGCCGTCGAAGCCGTTCTCGCGTGGCGGCAATCGACCCCGCTGCTGATTGCGAACCTCACCGGCGCGTTACGTCTGCTTACCGGTCTCGCCTGGCCGATCATTTACCTCACTGCCGCAACTGTCCATCGCAAGCGCGCCCGCGAGCCGCTGCGGCACATTCAGCTCCGGCCTCACCACAGCGTCGAAGTGATCAGTCTGCTGTTTCCCTTGCTTTATGCGTTCGTTGTCTGGTGGAAGGGAACCCTGCACTTGTACGATGCAGGCGTTCTCATCGCCTGTTACCTCGCCTATCTGGCTCTTCTGACGAAGCTGCCTCCTCAGGAGCGTGAAGGAATTGAGGATCTCGAATCTATTCCACGCAACATTGTTCTTGCGCCGAGGCGCCTTCGCACTCTCGCCATTGCCGGTTGCTTTCTCGCCGGCGGCGTGCTGATTTACTTCACGGCCGAACCGTTTCTCGGAAGCCTGGTTGCCCTCGCCGCCGCCATCGGTATTCCCAGCTTCCTGGTCATTCAATGGCTGGCTCCCGTCATCTCCGAGTTTCCGGAACTCGCCTCTACCTTCTACTTCGCCCGGCAGAAAGAAAACGCCTCGGTCGCCTTGATGAATATCGTCTCCAGCAACATCAATCAGTGGACGCTGCTCGTGGCCATGCTGCCCATCGTGTTCTCGCTGAGCCGCGGCGTCCCGTCATTCATACCTCTCGATGGGCAACAACAAGCCGAGTTGCTCCTGACTATCGGCCAAAGCCTGGTCGGCTTTCTCTTCCTCGTCAACATGAAATTCGCGTGGTGGGAGGCATTGGCGATGTTCGTACTGTTCGCAATTCAATTCATTTTGCCGGTATTTGCCGGCAATGGCGTGCGCGTTTGGATCACGGATGCATTCTTTGCGTGGGCAGCCATCGGCATGCTCGAAATCTTATTACGCCGGCGCTGCCCCGCCGCGCTCGTCAGCTTCTTAGAGACTTGGCGCCTGCACGTTCGCGGCTAGGTGTTGCCGAACCCGCATTACGCGTTCCCAAAATTAATCAGCGCCACCCCGAAAATAATCATGAGCAGCCCTCCGATCTTCGCCAGCGTGAACGGTTCCTTGAAGAACAACCGCGCCCACAAAATCGCCCAGATGTACCCGATCGACACCATCGGATAAAGCACCGTCAGCTCACCCTGCGACACGCCCATCATGTAGAACACCGACGAGAGCAGATAAAGAACGATGCCGACAGCTAGCCAGTAATTACTCAGCAAACGACGCAAGCTGCCTTGCATGTGCTCGGCGCCCAGTTTTAGAAACACCGCGCCAAACGATCCGATAAACGAGCCGAACAGAACCAGAATGATTGAGCTGACCGGTGTCTTCATGGCGCTATTTCTTCATACCGAGCACGGACACGCCACCAACGATGAAGGCAATTCCGATTACGCGGAAGAAGTTCAGGTGTTCGTCCGGCAGCACAAACAACGACAGCAGAGTGACCCAGACGTAAGTCAGTGCGATGATCGGATACAGCCTCGAGAGTTCTCGCCCCTTCAACGCCAGGGCCATGAGGAATGTATTGACCCCGTACAAGCAGTACCCGATGAAGAGCCTCATGTTCGTGATAACGCCCATGCAAAAAGCGATGAAGAGGCTCGGACGGCGCATCACCTCGCCCAGCGTGACGTGAGCGCCAAGTTGCGCGGTGCCTTCCTTCACCAGGATCTGAGCCAGCGCACCGATGACTGTGCAGGAAAACACCAGCAGGAACGCACGTCTTGCTTCGGAGCGTGCGTTGGGCGGAGCTTGAATGACAGTGGGAGAGGTCAAAACCGGCTGGAATCTTCAGTCTAAAACACCCGCGACGTAGAACGTGTCCGCTACACTACCGGCGTCCTAAGATGAGCACCACTTTAAAATCTTCCTTTCAATTTCCGAAAAGTCCACGAGTATCGACATGCGATTTCCGCCCCAGTTCGGACACAGGACGTACAGGAGCTTGCCCGGATCAAGACGCGAGGACTGCTGCGGAACGTGGGCAGGGCGGAAACGGGGCGCTGCTCAGAGCTGGGTGAGGTTAACGCCTGGAATGAGCTTGAAGTGGCGGACATTATGAGTTGCGATCCGGTATCCGAGTTCAAGCGCGGTCACCCCGATCGGGAGATCGGAAAGCGGATACGGATACCCTTCACCTGGGTCTGGCCATCGATTTGTCCGGCCCGTAAAGCAACCGCCGCGGTGACCGGATGTACCGGAAGAACGGATATCAGTTCATCCAGGAAATGCTGACGTTTCTCCCGACGTTCTGCGTTATCCGCCCTGATTACTCCGTGTGCCAGTTCAAGGAGCGTAACGGCGGAAACAGCCAGGTCATCATCACCCGTTTCGAGTGCGATGGCTTGCAGTAATTG
>JAVKSW010000090.1:0-8570 GCA_039583505.1 Bryobacteraceae bacterium
GAATCCATCTTCGCCGAGACGTTCGAGGAGCATGTGAAGAATCCAGCTTCCCTTCTCGTAGGTGACGATGTGCCAGGCGGCGGTTCCCGCCGTGTCCATCAAACGCGCTCCGAAGTCGACAGGACCCGCGGAGTCGGTTGATTTGCCATTCGTGGCGCCAGTCAAATCGGTTCGATAGCGATCGAGAGCAGCTTGAACGGCCGCGGCACCTTGATGATCGCCGACAAATTGGAGAGCCGAATAGTTGGCCATCGCTTCCAAAATCCAGCTCGCACGGTAATTGGCCGAGGTAACAATATTTCCCCACCACTGATGTGCCACTTCGTGCGGCAGAAGCATCTCGGAAAAGAAAGAATCCAACTGAGGGTTACGCAGCTCGGGCGGCCGGCTCTCCTCAGGTATGTAAGAGACATTCGACAGATAGACCAGGCCCGGAAAGCCCTGCCCGAAGTAACCGGGTACCGGCGAAACGGCGAGGCTGTGGATGGGAAGCTTCATCCAGCGCGGCGTGTAGTAGTCGAGAATGTCTTCGGTCTGCCTAGCGACGTCGGCGGTCTCGTCCCCAGACGATCGGTTGGCGTAACACTCCACGCGATAGGGGCCGTGTTCCTGGCTGGTGGCGGTGTATTCGCCCAAATTGAATCCGGCAAGAGGCTCCGGAATTTGCGTGCGGCGATGTACCACTCGCTCGCCTGCGGCGACTTCGTCGCTCACCAGCTCACCGGTGGAAACCAGCCGTAGCTGCGACGGACATCGAAAGGTAAGATCGAAGGTCGCCAAGGTGGGCTGGGTAAACGGAAACCAGGCGTTTCGCTCATCGACGAAATAGCTGCCGTCGCCGGTTTGCCGAATCACCGATCCCTGGTAGCGAAGCTCTACCTTGTGCGCTGTGCGCGGGGTCAAAACCGTATCGGAGATGAGCAGGAAGGCTTCCCCGTGTTTCAGCTCGTTCAACGGGGCCAGGTCACGCTGGAAAACTTCGGCGGACCGTCCGTCAATGGTGGCGGAGGTTATCTTCAATCGGTGGGATAACCGCAAGGCAAGCGCGCGGCCGTCGGTTTCCTGCGCAATCACATCAAATGCCGCGGCCACAGACATACTGAGGTCGGCGCCGATGGTGGTGTCGATGCGGTAATTACTCACCCGAGGCGAGAGCGGCACGTAGGGAGGCGCCCGCCGCGGCCGGAATGAAGTCCAGAGCTGAAAGCTCTCGTGGCCGTTCACGAGCGAAGTTCGACCGAGTGAAACCGGCTCAAACTCAGCCGGCTCGTAACTGACATCAAAGCCGCCCAGATCGCGGCCGACAATTACGCCGTAGAAGAAGCCTTGGGAGGCCGCATGATTGTCGAGAAGCGCCTCAATGAGGCGAACGTCGACACCGGAAGTCACCCGCTGAATGACAGGATCGAGCGACGGAGCAAGCTGTGCCGCGACGTCGGGCAGTTTGCGAACTTCTCCTGCCTGGAGCTGGGTCATGACCTGGTGGGTGGTGTCGTCGGCGAAGACGAATATCGCCGATGTGAAATGCTCATCGAGATTCGGAGTTTTCGTGAAGGAAGCAAGCGATGCTCGCTCGCTGCGGCGCGGTGGAAGGACAAGAATTTCGGCATCGCCCGCCTCGACGCCTTGCGTGGTAAATACGGCTGCCACGCGGCGGCCGCCCACCGGCTTAACGAACGACAACACGCCTTCGGTGAGATAAATCTTGATGTCTCCGCGCGCCAACTGCAGGTCGCGGACGCGGTAGGTTTGATCCGGATCAAGCGAGAGCTGGCGCAATTGGGCAGCAAGGCCGGCGGCAGTCGCTTCGGTTTTTTCGGAGGGTTGTTGAGCCGCGGCGAGGTTGACAAGCAGCAGGCAGGCGCTGCCGAAGAAACGAGCGAACATCAGTCCCTGACCATGTTACTGAGAAGGACCATGCTACTGAGAAGGACCATGTTACTGAGAAGCTCGGGGATTACTGAAGCAGTGGGCTGTTCGGCGTAGCGGGATCCGCGCCCCAATTCTGGTGAACGACGCCGGATTCGTCCGAATAGAAGGTGCGTTTCCCGGTGCCGCCGAAGGTCTTGGGGACCGCCGAGAGGGCGTAGCCTGTAGGCGTTTGCGAAACCGTGTAATTGTAGCCTCCTGTCGAGCCACTCGACAAATTGGCGGGGATCAGGCCGGCCGCATCGGGGCCTTCCTGTCCCCCCGAAGCACTGGGTGGTCCGAGCTGGCTGAGCGAGCTTGCGTAATGGCCGAACTCCGTGTAATACTGCTGCTCCATCGTATTGATGGTACGGATGGTGGCGACCGCAGCCATTTCCTGTGCGTGCATGCGCGATTTGCTCATCTGCGGCAAGGCGACGGCCAAAATAATAAGGATGATCGCGATGACGATCAGCAGTTCGATGAGTGAAAAGCCGCGCTGGCGGGGGCGCTGGCGTAGACGGGTCAGCATACGTTCCACATAATACGACGTGGCTCCCGATGGGAGCGTTGTCTCATCCTAAATCTTCCTTTCGGCCGAAAACCGTACCAGAACCAATCCGTCTTGGCGGCATGCGGCGTCTGGTGCTATCAGGGGATGAGATGACCGGGACGGTAGCGGGCGCCATTTCCGACGAGCCGGTCCTGGCGTCCAACGCGTTGGCTGAAGTAACCCCGAACTTCATTGTCATCAACAATCCTGAGCGCCAGTCCTATACCATTCTTCCTATTTCCAGGCTGACGGCAATCGAATTGATTCAGAAGCCCTACCCGGGATTATTGGTCATTGCGAGCGGATTGTTCGTTTTGGCGGCGGGCGCTTCCTGCTCCAAAGAAGGGGACGGGGCAGCCATTCCGATGGGTCTGCTAGGGGTGTTTCTCCTCATCCTGTACTTTGCATCGCGGCGAGGTTCCGTGACATTCCTATTGACCTCGGGGGCGGCCGAGACGGTGACGGGCGGCGTGAGAGAAGCGGCGGATCTCGTCGCACTGGTCGAATCCGCGCGACGCTCTCGACCGGGGGAAGTTGCGGCGCAACTCAGCGGTCCACAGTTGCGGTGAGCGGAGTATTGCGCGACGAGCCGCCTACGAAAAACTTGTACTCGCCGGACAAGAGCTTCCAATTGTCTGTCTGGTCGTCAAAGATGGAGAGAAATTTCGGATCGATTTTCAAGGTGACGGTCTTCGATTCGCCGGGCGCCAAGCGAATCTTTTCCCAGGTGACGAGCCGCTTCGGAGGCTCCTGGGCGGCGGATGGCAAACCGGCGTAGACTTCGGCGATTTCGGCACCCGCGCGCGTGCCTGTGTTCCGCACGGTGAAGGATACGTTGTCGATGGCCGCCGTGAGACCCGAATAGCCGAATGTGGTGTAGGAGAGCCCATGGCCAAAGGCGAACAGCGGCTCTTTGTTTTCGGCGTCGAACCACTTATACCCAACCTCGAGACGTTCGGTGTAATCGATGTCGAAGGGAGGGAGCTTGTGGCTTTTGCCGGCACGCAGCGAGTTGTCGTTGAGCAGATCCATACCGAAGATGGTGGGATGCGGCAAGTCGGCGTCGGATTTTGCAAAGGTGACGGGAAGCTTGCCGGACGGATTTACATCGCCGAACAGGAGGTTGGCCAAGGCCTCGGCACCGTGAACGCCGGGATACCAAATCTCGAGTGCGGCGCTGACCTGGTCAATCCAAGGCATGGCGGCGGGGCCTCCGGTCTCCAGGACGACGATGGTGTGTGGATTGGCAGCGGCGACTGCGCTGACGAGCTGGTCCTGACGATCGGGAAGGGTGAGGGTTGGCAGATCGCGCCCTTCGCTGGTGGGCTGATTTACGAAAACAATCGCGAGTTGGGAGGTTCTGGCGAGAGATGCCGCCGCCGTGAGATCGGTTCCGTCGTTAAACGTGACCTGGGCATCAGGAACCTTGGCCTGTATGCATTTCTGAGGCGATGAAGGAAACCAGACGGGCGGACCACCGAAGACGCTGGGAGGGCCGCCCGGAGGATCGACCTGAGCCGAACCGCCGCCGGAGAGAACGCTGGTATCCGCACGCGAGCCGATGACGGCGATTGACTTGATGGCCGCGGGGTTGAGAGGAAGCTGACCATTCGCATTCTTCAGCAGGACGGAGCCTTGCTCGGCGATGGTCTGGGACGTGTCAGCACCGCGGAAGGGATCAACCACACGGCCGCGCGGAGGATCGTCCACAACGCCCGAAGCAAACTCGGTGCGAACAATCCGGTGGACCATGTCATCGAGGCGCGACATGGGAACGGTTCCACTCTGGATGGCGTCTTTCAGGGTGCCGCCGAAATACCGGTCGTCCGGCTCTTCGTTGTCCAGACCTGCGATGGCGGCCTTCGCGGTGCTGTGAGTCCCGTTCCAATCGGACACAACAAAACCTTTGAAGCCCCAGGCGTTCTTCAGCACATCGTTCAGCAGATAGCTGTTTTCGCAAGACCAATCGCCGTTGACCTTGTTGTAGGAGCACATCACCATGCCGGGCTGCGCTTCCGTTACTGCGATTTCGAAAGCGAGCAGGTCGGTCTCGCGCATGGCGCGCTTATCCAATTTGACGTTCCCGATGGTGCGGCCTGTCTCCTGGTCATTGAACGCGTAGTGCTTCACGTCGCTGATGACCTTCTGGTCCTGGACGCCCTTGATGAGCTGCGCCACGGTTTTGCCGGCGAGAATCGGGTCCTCGCCCGCATATTCGAAATTGCGGCCATTGCGAGGCTCGCGGGTGATATCGACGCCGCCGCCGAGCGTGACGTTGTACAACTGGTCGCGCAGTTCGCGCCCGATGACGGCGCCGAACTCGTAGGCCATTTTCGGATCCCAGGTGGCCGCAGCGGCGATGGCGGACGGCAGCAAGGTTGAATAACGACCCCTCTTCGCAGCGTCCCTGACGCCGACGGCGGAGTCGGCTAACTGGAGGTCCGGGAGACCAAGCCTGGGGATGCCTGCAATCATCCCAGCACCGCCATTCGAACGCGGTCCGGATTTTTCAAAACCACCCGTGCCGTGGACTAGCGAGATCTTTTCGTCGAGGGTCATTTGAGCGATGACCAAGTCGGCACGCCTATCGGGTGGCAGGGTCTTATCCATCCATGGCCCCGCAATGGCGGGCTGCTTTGGCCTTTGGGCAAGAGCCGGGGCCAAGACGAGCAGCGTTACGGATACGGCAGCAGCGCCGATGACTTGCGACCGCTTGCCTCGTAAAAAGTAGTTCAACGTGGAACTTGCTCCCTTCTTCGGAGTAGCAGTTTATTCTCTCAGGTTGTGAATTCCCAGGAGCGGCGAAGTGAACGTGCAGCTCGCACCTGATTACGACTACTAAACGTGCATTTGGCCGCGAGAGGACGGCGTACCACTTTTGAACGATGGCCCGCATCCTGACCGGCTGGTATGCCGGACTCCTGGCGGGCGTCATCGCTGCCGGCTCAGTGCTGTATGGCGTGATTGTGCGCGGGCACGGTTTTATGATCCAGCAAGTGTTCCGTCCCATCGAAGATCAGCCACACTTTGTCGTTTGTTTTACATAACAGCTTCAACTTTCCGGCAACACTCTGGATCTTATAGACGCCCCTGCGCGTATTCAGCTGTGTGGGTGACAAAAATTGGGGTCGGCTTGTAACCAAACTGATTCTGCCGAGTGTTGCAACGGAGAAGTGTCGCGACGGATTTGCTAACCACACGCTGGTTCATCCGTATTGAAATGAGATCTAGAGCGTGGGCGAGTGGTGGCGGCCCCAAAATACAGCCAAGGGAGACGAGATGGCGGATTTGCACGAAGCGCTTCGGCAACTCAGAAAAGCACCCGGATTTACCGCGACCGCAGTGATCACGCTGGCATTGGGGATTGGCGCCACGACCGCGATCTTCACCCTCATTCATCAGGTGATGCTCAAGTCTCTGCCGGTCACCAAGCCCGAAGAACTCTGGCGCGTGGGCGACAAAATCCGCTGCTGCAACTGGGGCGGGTACACGCAGGATAGCGATGGGAACTTTTCGCTCTTCTCCTACGAAGCCTACAAGAATTTCCGCGAACACACGCCCGAGTTCGCCGACCTTGCCGCACTGCAAGCCGGCAATGCGCCACTCGGGGTCCGCCGCGCAGGATTGCCGGGGCCCGTCGACACGCGGAATGGCGAATACGTCTCGGGCAATTTCTTCCGCACCCTCGGCGTCCGCCCCTGGATCGGCCGCTTGATGACGGACGCCGACGATCAGCCCGGCGCACCTCCCGTCGCGGTCATGAGCTATCACATCTGGAGCGATAAATACGGCTCCGATCCCTCCGTTGTGGGTGCGAGTTATCAGATCAACGGCCATGTCTTTACCGTGATCGGCGTTGCTCCGCCCGGCTTCTACGGCGCCAAGCTCGACGGCTGGGGCATGCCCGATATGTGGATTCCGACCAACACCGAACCTCTGCTCGAGGGCGAAGCACAGCGCCTCAAACGCCCCAATACGAACTGGCTCGATATCGTTGGCCGCGTGCGCCCCGGCGTGAATCCCAAGTCGCTCGAAGCCAAGCTGCGCGTTGAGTTCCATGACTGGCTCGCGAGCCATGTGCCCGACATGGAGCCTGGCGAAAAGCAGACCTGGCGTCAGCAGACCCTGCATCTCATTCCCGGGGGCGCCGGTGTCGCCGCCATGCGCGATCAATACGAGGCTGGATTGAAGCTGCTGCTCATCGCAGCCGGGTGTGTGCTGCTTGTCGCCTGCGGCAACCTTGCCAATCTCATGCTCGCCCGCGGCTTGAAGGAGCGCTCGCAAACATCTCTGCGCGTCGCTCTCGGTGCGTCGCGCGGCCGGCTGGTGCGCAAAGCGCTCGTCGAGTCCACCCTGCTTGCCATCATCGGCGGCATTCTCGGAATCGGAATCGCCTACGGAGGCAGTAAACTGATTCTCTATCTCGCGTTCCACCACGGCGGCGGCCCGACAAACTACGTCCCGGTCGATGCGTCGCCCTCGTGGCCCGTTCTACTCTTTACGCTCGCGGTCTCGGTGCTCACCGGAATTGTTTTCGGTATCGCTCCCGCCTGGATGACTTCGCATGTCGATCCGGTGGAAGCTCCGCGCGGCAGCAACCGTTCCGTGCGCGGGGGCGGCTCCATCGCGCAGAAATCGCTGGTTATCGCGCAGGCCGCGATGTCGCTCGTTCTGCTCTCCGCCGCTGCTCTGCTGGGCCAGAGCATGCGCAATCTCGAGCACCAGAATTTCGGTTTCGAAACGAAGGACCGCTATCTCGTGTCAATTAACCCAACGCTCGGCAACTACAAGCCCGAACAAATGGAGCCGTTCTTCCGCCGTATCGACGAGCGCCTCCTGCGCGTACCCGGAGTGCGCATGGTCGCTCCCGCTCTCTACGCGCCCATGAGCGGCGATAGCTGGAATGAGGGCATTCGCATCGCAGGCCGCCCAGAACCCGGGCCCAAGGAAGACACCAGCGGCGGCTGGGCCCGCGTGATGCCCGGCTTCTTTGAAACTCTCGGCGCAAAAATCGTGCAGGGCCGCTCCATCGAAGATCGAGACACCGCCACTACGCGTCCGATCGCCGTCGTCAACGAAGCCTTCGCTCGACGCTTCTTCAAGCACCAGAACCCGATCGGGCAGCACTTCGGCATGGACCGCATTCAGTACGCCGGCAAATTCGAAATCATCGGCGTTGCGCGCGACATCCGCTACATGACGTGGGGTTACAAGGATCCTATCCGCCCGATGTTCTGGCTGCCCGAAACGCAAAGCGTCAAATACGACGATCCGCAATTCAACACCTTCGACCTCTTCTCGCACTTCCTGTACAACATCGTCATCTGGGCTCCCGGCAATCCTCCCGGTATCGAAACCGAGGTGCGCAAAGCGCTCGCCAGCATCGATCCCAACCTGGTGGTCTACGGCGTGGATCCGTACTCGAAAATTCTGGCCGGCGATTTTCAACAGGAGAACATGATCGCCACGCTCACCATGCTGTTCGGCGTGCTCGGCCTTGTCCTCGCCGCGGTGGGTTTGTACGGCGTGATGGCCTACACCGTCGAACAGCGTACGAGCGAGATCGGCGTGCGTATGGCACTCGGCGCGGATCGCGCTAGGGTGGTCCGCATGGTGCTTCGCGGCGCCTTCTTCCAGATCGGGATCGGACTCGGCCTCGGTATCCCGCTGGCCATCGCCGCCGGCCGGCTCATGACTCGTCAACTCTTCGGCGTCTCTCCGTGGGATCCGCGCATGCTCACGATCGCTACATTATTACTGTGCGCCGCCGCGCTCCTGGCATCCTGGATTCCCGCGTTGCGGGCCGCGAGCATCGAGCCTATGGTCGCGCTACGCACCGAGTAGCAATCACGCGCTCAATACGGCAGAGCCTTCACTTGGGTGCTTCGTCGAACTGCCTGGCTTCGTTCTGCGCTTTGGATATTGGGCACGAATTCGGCGCACGCTGTCTTGTTAACTCCCGCGGCGTGCGCGTGTTTTGCTAGAACGGAAAGATGGAGCAGCGAGTACTTGCTCGTTCAGGTTTAAGCGTTTCGGCGATTGGCCTGGGCTGCATGAGTATGGGAATCGCCGATGTTTACACCAGTAGCGTGCATGACGATGAGGCAGC
>JAVKSW010000091.1:0-8540 GCA_039583505.1 Bryobacteraceae bacterium
AAAAGAGATAGAGACGGTTCAGCCGGTGGCGGGCGAAGACGCGGAGCTGACCGCGGAACGCAAAATCCTGCAGAACGTCACGCGTTTGCAGGACAGTGCCGCAGCGGCGTTCGCGGCCCTGTACGAGTCTCCCGATAGCGCCAGTACCCAACTGCGCCAGGCGCTCAAGCGCGTGGAGGAGCTAACGCGCATCGACCAGAGTTTATCGGACACGGCGGCAGCCCTGAAGCAAGCGGCGGTCCTGGTCGAGGAGGCCGCGTATATGCTCCGCGATTATTTGGGCAAGCTCGAAGGCGATCCCGCCCGGTTAGAGGACGTCGAAAGCCGTCTGGAAGCATTAGACCGGTTGAAACGAAAATACGGCCGAACGCTCGAAGACGTGATTGCCTTTCGCGAGGACGTCGCGCGGCGAGCCGATGAAGTGGAGAATGCAACCGAGCGCAGAGCGGCTCTCGAAAAGCAACGGACGGAACTCGCCGAGCAATACGAGAGGCTCGCAAACGAATTGAGCCGGGTCCGGAGTGCGGCGGCTACAAAATTGAGCAGGCAGGTAGAAAGCGAGCTGAAAGCGTTAGCCATGGCCGGAACGCAATTCCAGATCGCCGTCCGGCAGGGCGGATGGACTGCCGCTGGACTGGATGAGATCGTGTTTTTGGGGTCGCCAAATCGAGGCGAAGAGGTGAAGCCGCTCGCGCAGATTGCGTCAGGTGGCGAGCTGTCGCGAATCGCTCTCGCATTGAAGACCGCGGCCGGCGATGCGGACCAGCATGTTGGCATTCCCACGCTCGTATTCGATGAAGTCGATGCCGGCATCGGCGGAGCAGCGGCAGCAGCGGTCGGCAAGCGGCTCAAAGCACTCTCGCGTTCGAACCAGGTCATCTGCGTAACGCACCTGGCCCAGATTGCCGGCTTTGCGGACCATCATTATGCAGTCGCGAAGCACGACAGAAAGGGGCGCGTGACCACCGAGATCACGGAACTGCCGCACGATCAGCGCGCTCGCGAGATTGGCCGCATGCTGTCCGGCGAAAAAATCACTCCCGAAGCTCTCAAGCACGCCGAGCAGTTGATCCAAGCGGGATCGAACGGGTAACTTATCCAGTCAGGCGGGCGTTACGCGACGCTGCTCGAGGATTCCACTTAGGCGCGGCGAAAACGCCGAAGAAAAGCATCCAGGGTTGCGATGGATTCCGGAATTCCCGCCAGCACCCCGCCACCGAAATAGATAGCGCCATACAGCGGAACCACAACTTCGGCCAGCAAAATCGGATGGGCCGTGCCGAACGTGCCGAGCGCCATCTTCATAAAGTAACCAACACCGGCGCCCAGCAATGCGATGGACCAAAGCTTCGCCGTAAAATCAGCCGGTACACCCGTCTTGCCGATCTGTTGGTTCAGAGCGCGACGCAGGAGTGCGAATTCCACCCAACCCGCGATTCCTGCCGAGGCCGTAAGTCCCGCAACACCCCACTTCTCGTCAATACCAAGCCACCCTGGCAATTCGAAGGCACACAGCAATCCCAGCACGGTTGTGAGAATCACGCGGATCACGGCAAACCGCAAAGGCGTTCGGGTGTCGAGCAGAGCGTAAAACGCAGACGAATACAGCCGTCCCAAAGAGGTAGCAAGCAGGCCTACTGCCGAGCCCGCTAACACGCCCCAGATCCAGATCGCGTCGGAGTGGCCGAAGCGTCCCGTTTGATAGAGTGCCGCCGCCAGCACATCCCCCAGAACGAGAAACGCGACTGCCGACGGGATGATAAAGAACGCAATGCGGCGCAGACCGCCGCCGAGCCGGCTGCGCAGGAACTCGGCGACCTCTTCGCGATCCCCCACCGCGCTCGAGAGGGCTGGAAGCTCGGCGGCTGAAACAGACATGCTGAACAAACTGATCGGCAGCATGGAAATAACTTGCGCATAACCAAGCGCGGCGACACCGAATGGTATTTTGCTGGCAATCATCGAGTCGATATACGCACTGATTTGAACCACGCCTTTGCTGAGGACGATAGGACCGGAGTTGCCCACAACCGAGCGGACATGCTGCGAATGCCACTCAATCGCCGGACGAAAGGCCGGAAGCACTCGCAAAACGCGCGGTAGTTGGATAAGGAACTGAAGCGCGTAGCCGGCGACGAATGCCCAAGCCGTCCAGATCAGTAACTGCTCCTGACCGGAGTGACGACCGAAGGCGAAGAGCGCCGCGATGACCGTGATGTTTACCGCGACCGGCGAAAGATACGACAGCAGAAAGCGGCGATGACTGTTCAGCACGCCCAGACACCATGCACTCATTACCAGAACACCCGTTCCCGGGAACAGAATGCGCACGACACGGATGGTCAAGAGACGCTTTTCGCCCTGATAGCCCGGCGCGATCAGATCGATGAGGAACGGCGCGAGTAATACGCCGAGCAGCACCATCACGGCACAAACGAGTGAAAGGATTCCGAACACCGCGTCGGCCACATGTTCGGCTTCCTCGTCCTGCTGCAAGGCTCGCAATTTCGAGTAGACGGTAACGAAGGATGCCGACAAGACGCCTTCTCCGAAAAGATTGCTGAGCATGCTGGGGACGCGAAAGGCGGCCCGGAAGGCGTCGGCTGCTATGGTTTCGATTCCGAAATAACGCCCAATGAGACGTTCGCGGATTAGACCGGTAATGCGGCTGCCCAGAATGCCGAGCGCGACGCGAGACGACCCGCCGAATGCGCCGCGCGATCGGACTGAAGCGACGCGAGTGAGAACCGGCGAAGTTACCGGAGGCGACTGCTCGGCTTCAGGAAGCTGAGAAGGCACTCTGGCTTTCGACCCGTGCTGGATGCGGATACGAATTTGCAAATGGCGGAGGTACTGTCTGAGATTAACAATTGTTGCGAATTTAAGTAGCGGGTTTGAGCATCCATTAGGATGACAGGGGTGTCTGATGAAACTGAAGATCGCGGTTTTGAAGTGTCTTGCCCTAGGCGGGCTCTGCGCTGGCTCGACCGTTGCTCAACAATCGGCTCCTGAGCAGGCGCAATCGGGTAAGCCCGCCGAGAGCAAACCGCCTGCACTGCCTAATCCGCAAAAGATGGACGTGTTGAAACAATTGAGCACGTCTTTCGAGGAGATTTCGCAACGTTCGGGCCGCGCGGTTGTTCAGATTTTCGTGCGCAGTTACGTGACGAGCGAAGGCTCGGAAAATAATGGCGAGCTGCTGACCGCGGAAAACAGCAGCGGGTCGGGTATCTTGATGAGTCCCGACGGATACATTTTGACCAACGCGCATGTGGTGAAGAACGCGCATAGCGTGAAGGTGCAACTGAATATTCGAGCAGAAGCGGAAGCCCAAGAGCAGGGCGACCGGTCCTTCAAGCGGCCGATCGACGGCAAATTGATCGGCGTCGATCGTGACACTGATTTGGCGGTCATCAAAATCGACCGGACGAAATTACCCTACCTCGTATTCGGCGATTCCGATGAACTGAAACAAGGACAGATCGTTCTGGCACTCGGAAACCCGCTCGGCTTGGATAACTCCGTCAGCCTGGGCGTGGTAAGCGCGGTGGCGCGGCAGATCAAGCCCGACGACCCAATGGTCTACATTCAAACAGATGCGCCAATCAATCCCGGGAATAGCGGCGGCCCGCTGGTGGACGCCGATGGACACGTCATGGGCATCAACACGTTTATCCTCACGCAGTCGGGCGGCAGCGAAGGAATCGGGTTTGCTATTCCAGGCAATATCGCGCGCCAGGTTTACCGGCAACTGAAGACAAAAGGCCATGTTCATCGCGCGCAGCTTGGGCTTGTCGCCGAGACAATTAATCCCGATATGGCCGAAGGTCTGGAGCTGGAGACGGATCACGGCGTGATTGTTTCCGACGTCAGGCCCGATGGCGCCGCGGCTCACGCGGGCGTTCAACCCGACGACATTATCGTGGCGCTCAACGGGAAGCGGGTGGCGAGCGTGCACCAGTTAAATGCAAACGTGTACCGCCTCGCGCCCGGTACGAAAGTCACGCTACGCGTCCAGCGCGGCGCCGATGAGATCGACCTTCCTGTCACCACGGAAGAGCAGTCCGGCGAAGAACTCGACGCGCTGGCAGACACAGTGGATCCAGTGAAAAACGTGGTGCCGCAGCTAGGCATTATCGGCCTCGATATCACGAAGACCGTGTTGGGGCTTATGCCCGATCTGCGCCGGCCGGCCGGAGTAGTGGTCGCCGCGCGCCAGGCCACTGCGCCGTATTCCGGACCGCCGCTCGAGACCGGAGACGTGATTTACGGCGTCAATCGTCAGGTGATCAACAGCGTCGCTCAACTGCGGCAGGTACTCGGGAGAATCAAGCCGGGCGACCCCGCCGTTTTGCTCGTCGAGCGGAGCGGCCACCTCATCTATGTGCCTCTCGAGCTCGATTAGTGAATCGTCGATTGACATGAAGCAAGGTCCGATCACCACTTTCATCAAACATCATTTCCGCCATTTCAACGCGGCAACGCTTGTCGAGGCTGCCGAAGGGTACCTGCATCATCTGAATTCAGGCGGCAAGATGTTCGTCACGCTCGCCGGTGCGATGAGCACCGCGGAATTGGGCATCTCCTTGGCGGAAATGATCCGCCAGGACAAGATACACGGGATTTGCTGTACGGGCGCCAACCTCGAGGAGGACGTATTCAATCTGGTGGCGCACAGCTTTTATGAGCGAGTGCCACACTGGCGCGACTTGAGGCCAGAAGACGAGCAGGCGTTGCTCGATAAACACATGAACCGCGTGACCGATACCTGCATTCCGGAAGAAGAGGCCATGCGGCGTATCGAAGGGGTGATCCTCGAGGAGTGGATGGCAGCAGATAAAAAAAGCGAGCGCTGTTTTCCGCACGAGTTCTTCTTCCGGATCTTGCAGTCTCCCCAGTTGCAGAAGAGTTTTCAAATTGACGCGAGCGATAGCTGGCTCTATGCGGCGATGCACCGTAACCTGCCGATGTTCGTCCCCGGATGGGAGGATTCTACGCTCGGCAACATGTATGCCGGCCATTGCATCTCAGGAGACGTGAAGAACCTACACACCGTGCGCACGGGAATCGAGTACATGATTGCGCTCGCCGATTGGTACACCAGCACCGCGCGCCAATCGTCCATCGGATTTTTCCAAATCGGCGGAGGAATCGCGGGCGACTTCCCGATTTGCGTCGTGCCGATGCTGCGGCAGGATTTGGAACGCGAGGATACGCCGCTGTGGGGATACTTCTGCCAAATCAGCGATTCGACGACCAGCTACGGATCGTATTCCGGCGCCATACCCAACGAAAAGATCACGTGGGAAAAACTGAGCATCCACACGCCCAAGTACGTAATTGAATCCGACGCTTCCATCGTGGCGCCCCTGGTGTTCGCTACGGTACTCGGCTGGTAAGCCCGCCACAGCGCGTTCAAAAGCAGCGGGCGCTTACAATGACCTGCTGGCCTCGCTGAAGTCGAAAGGCCGAGGGCATTTGAGCCATATCCAAGCCATTCTCCGCGAGTGGATGAATAGCAAACCGCGCAACACTCGCAAAATTTGATGCGCACTGCTGTTCTAACGCAAATAGAGGTGGCCAAAACCTTAAGACTTTAGCGGAATAGGGCCGATGAATTCTATTGGATTACTAAGATGCGTTTTTTGCCGCAGTCCCGGCGGCGTCAAATAGAGTTTCATCGCAAATCGCCTCGTGCGGGACATGCGGTCGCGCACCCTCTTATCGGCGTAATCCAGCTTTTCTTTGCGGCTATTCTCTGCTTGTATGGGGCGGTACCTTCAGCGCGAGCAGGGCTCGACCCCGATCTGGCGATCACCCAGTATGTCCACAGTGTTTGGCAATCGGAAGCAGGATTACCCGAGAACTCCGTCCTTTCGATCGCCCAGACACCCGATGGCTATCTCTGGCTCGGAACCGAAGAAGGACTAGTCCGGTTCGATGGCGTAAGATTCACCACCTACACGAAAAGCTCTACTCCCGGACTCCGCAGCAGCCAGATTTCCGCGCTCTTGGTGGATGGCCACAAGAGACTCTGGATCGGCACCCGGGGCGGCGGCATAAGTTGTTTCAGCCGAGGTAAATTTATCGCCATAGGCAAGCAGGATCGATTGTCGAACAGCTCGATCTTGGCCTTACAGGAGGACGGCCTGGGCTCGCTTTGGATCGGAACCGATGGCGATGGTCTCGTTCAATTCCGAAACGGAATAATTTGCACGTTCACCAAAGCCGACGGTTTGGCCGACAACGCCGTCTTCTCCCTGGCGAGCGACTCTCATGGAACCCTTTGGATCGGCACCCATAACGGATTGAGCCGCCTCACGCATGGCCAACTGACTACGCTCCATCTCAATGACCAGATCGGAAGCAGCTTTATCCGCTGCGTCTATGTGGATCGAAGTGGAGCTGTCTGGCTGGGTTCGAATGGCGGAGGCCTTTCCCGCATGAGCGGCGATACCGTCAAACGCTACACCGAAAAGAATGGACTCACCGACGATACGGTCTCAGCCATTCATGAGGACTCCCGCGGGGCGCTTTGGATTGGCACGCTGAACGGCGGTCTGGATCGTCTCTTCAACGGCCAATTGACTCATTTCACTTCGAAGGACGGTTTCTCCGGAGGCGGAGTTCAGGCGATCTTCGAAGGCAGTGAAGGAAACCTGTGGATCGGAAGCACCGACGGCGGTCTGAATTTACTCCGCCAAGGCAATGTCGTCACCATCTCAAAACAGGAAGGGCTGGCAAGTGATGTGGTGTTGCCCGTCTTTCAAGATAAAGACGGCGCCCTGTGGATTGGCTCGGATCTGGGGCTGCAGCGCTGGAAGGACGGCCGAACCGCTCTCTATACAACCGCCAGCGGCTTGCCAGATAACTTTGTCCTCTCTGTAACTCAGGATGGCAAAGGGGTCATTTGGGCCGGCACGCGCCATGGACTTGCAAGTTTCGACGGCCGCAGGTTTATACCAATGACAGGCAGCACCGGCCTGCCCGGCGATTTCGTCCTCTGCACTTACACGGACCGCAACGGCCGGTTGTGGGTGGGCACCCGGAGAGGGTTAAGCTTCTTTGATGGCGAGCGCTTCGTCACGTACACGGCACGCGACGGCCTTAGCAACAACTTCGTACAGTCTATTTACCAGGACAGCTCCGGAGTACTTTGGATCGGCACCAATGGGGGCGGCCTTGATCGTTTCCAGGATGGGAAATTCTCTTCGTATACCACGCACAATGGCTTATCCAACAACACCATCTGGGCTCTCAACGGAGATCCCGATGGAACCTTATGGATCGCCACGAACGGAGGCGGCTTAGACCGATTCAAAGACGGACGATTTACCAGTTACACAACCGACAAGGGCCTCTTTGACGATGCCGTTTTCGCCATTCTGGACGATGGGCGGGGACGCCTTTGGATGAGTTCCAATAAAGGGATCTTCGCGGTGGACAAGCAGCAGCTCAATGATTTCGCCCGGGGCGCGAGGGGCTCCATCGATTCCGTGTCTTTTGGCGCCGTGGATGGAATGAAGAGCCGGGAATGCAACGGTGGTTTCCAACCAGCCGGCTGGCGCGCAGCAGACGGACAACTTTACTTTCCCACCATTCGCGGCTTGGCCATAGTGAATCCGTTCCGCCCGCTTGCGGAGCCTCCGCCGCGGAGTGTGGTGCTCGAGCGCATGCTGGTGAATGGCCAGAGCGTTCCGCTCGATCGCGCGACTCCGGTTCCCCCCGGCAAGGGACAACTCGAATTCAGCTTTACGGCTCCTTACTTTCTTAATCCCGATCGCCTGCAGTTCCGCTACAAGCTGGAGGGGTTTGATAAAGGTTGGATACAAGCCGGGGACCGCCGGGTTGCGTATTACACCAACATTCCCCCTGGCCAGTACACGTTTCGCGTGGCGGCGTGCATCGACAGCAACAACTGCAGCCCTGAAGCGCAATCCGCAACCCTGACCCTCGAGCCCCATTTCTACGAAACCCACAGCTTCGTCTTCTTACTCTCCGCTCTGGTCGGAACGCTCGCGTTTTCTCTGCATAGACTCCGCGTCAGGCATCTGCGCGCGCGTGAAAAGGCGCTCGTCGCTATTGTGGATGAACGCACCAGAGAATTGAGGCAGTCGCGCGACGACCTGGAAATTCGGGTAGAAGAGAGAACCAGGGATTTGAAGGACTTGAATCGGGAGCTTGAATCGGAAGTAGCGGTCCGAAGACGCGCTGAAGAGCGGGCGGAAGCGGCGAGCCGGGCCAAGAGCGAATTCCTGACGAATATGACCCATGAGATCCGCACTCCCATCAACGGAATACTCGGCATGACGCAGGTCGCCCTCATGACGGACCTGACCGAAGAGCAGCGCGAATACCTGGAAATCACCAAGGCTTCCGCCGATTCACTGATTAAACTGGTGGACGATATTCTCGATTTTTCTAAAATCGAAACCCGCAAATTGACTCTGGAACACATCCCATTCCAGCTCTCCGTATTGGTCGAACAATCCACGAAGCTGCTCTCCTATCGGGCTTTGCAGAAAAACTTATCTTTAAAC
>JAVKSW010000092.1:0-8483 GCA_039583505.1 Bryobacteraceae bacterium
TGGGCATCCCAGTAAACGCGCATTCCTTCCCAATAGGATTGCGTGGCCATTATGCAAGCGACCGAATGTGCGAATCCGTTATCCACGGTGGCGCTGGGCTGGCGCCGTGAACGCATGGCCTGGAGCCAATCTTCCACGTGATGGGCATCATCGTCATCGGGACCGATCGAATCCGGTATGGGTGCTCCCGTCACTCGCACGATCTCCCCGCGGTCCTCGGCCGGACCCATGCCCGGAGGAGCGAAGTAACGCGGACGACGGATATCGCCCGCTGGGTCGGGCTCCTGCCCGCCGCCTTCCTGTGTCAGAAGAAAGAGCGAGGCGCCCTCGCCTCCGAAGTTGTCGATAGTCCCCTGCGCGCCCTGGATACGAGTGAAGCTCCGATAACTGTTGCCGAACGTTGTCGTGTAGGTGTGAACGAATCCCTGAGGATAAGTGAAAACTACACTGCAGGTGTCAGGATTCTCCCTCCCGTCGTGCCAGACCATAATTCCGCCATTCGCGGATGCGCTCGCCGGAAGTTTTTCACCGGTCCAGAGGTGAACGAGATCGCTGGCGTGACTCATCCACTGGTCGAAAATGCCGGACGAAAAGCTGCGGTACAGACGAAATTCGAGATAGACCCGTGGGTCAAAGGGCTGGTACGGACGGTCCAGCAGCCAACGCTTCCAATCGGTATCTTGTTCCCTCAATTCCTTCACCGCGGGGCGTCCGCGCCACCGCTCCATGTGGACGTCCCACTCCTGCGAGATCTTTACGACGCGACCGATCCGTCCCGAGGCTATAAGGTCGCGAACCGCAAGCGGATACGGCTGTGTGCGATGCTGTGTTCCCATCTGCACCACCTGTTTCGAATTCTTAACCACCCTACGAGTTTCTTTGGCGTCTTTCAGCCTGTTCGCGAACGGCTTCTCCACATAGCAATCTTTACCCGCACGGACTACGTCTGCACAGTGGTGCGCGTGTTGGAAATCGGCAGTCGCGATCATCACGCCGTCGATATCTGGCCGAGTGAGCAGATCTTCGTAGTACTTGTATTCTGCCGGGCGCTTTCCGAACGCCTCTTCGACCTGTGAGGCGCGCCGCTCCCGTGCGAGGGTCCACAGATCGCAAACTGCGACAGTCTCCACGGATGTGTGAGCGGAGGCGAGCTGCACCATATGAACGTGGCCGTGACTACGATCTCCGCAACCAATCTGACCGAGGCGGATACGGTCATTGGCGCCAATGATGCGGCGGTAGGAGAACGCGCTGGTGCTCAGGGCAGATCCGGCGAACGCCCCCGCACCGGCCCGCCTTACAAACGATCGACGGTTCATTGATTACCTCTATGTGGGTTCTTGGGCAGCGAAATCATATTCGCAACAATGCGATACGCTCCCGGAACGCCTTCGGGCAATTGGCGATAGAATGCGTAGGCGTTATAGACGTAGAGGCCTTTGCCATATCTCGCATATAGTAGCCCGCCCTTCTGCGGATCCTGTCCGGGATCGTGGGTTTCGAGCAGCGGCTCGTAACGCGAGTCCCAGGACGACAAGAACTTCGATCCGCGCTCGGCCACCCAGCCCGCGAAATCCTTCTCCGTTATCTTATTTGGCCACGAGAACACGGGATTATTTTCGTCGAGCATTACTACCTTGGACCTTTCATCCGTCACTTCCTCGGGATCGTTGGTCATGGTGTACGGGTATGGACCGAAATTGTGATCGAACTCAGGCGTGTTGTACTGCACGATGACGACGCCGCCGTTCTTGACGTAGTCGAGCAGCCGTGCATTGTTGGCCCTCAGGTCATCGCGAACGGCATAGGCACGAATGCCGAGCAGAATGGCGTCGTACTTGCCGAGATCGCTCGAGGCGAGGTCGACGGAGGTGAGCAGCTTTGCATGTATTCCGAGACTCTCTAGCGACTGCGGCACTTCGTCCCCACTTCCCATGACGTAGCCGATGTTGAGATCCGGGGCGACGGTGACGTCCACGCCGGTCGCCCGGTAAGTGGACGCGCGGTACAGATAGTAAGGGCGCAATCCCAAGTAACCTGTCACCCGGAAGCCTTCGCGATATTGGCGGCCAGCACACGTGGCCACCGCAGTGAGCCTATACTCCCGCTCACGAGCATTCGACGGAAACACGCGAAAGGCAATGCGGTGTTCGTCTTCATCTTTGGTCGTCACGAAGCTAGAAGATGGCGGGGACGAACGCCAGCCAGGCGGCAGTTCCAGGTAAACCGTGCCGGACGCAGCTCCTTTCACGTTGCTTCGAAGATCGGTAGAGACGGTGAAGGATTCTGCGTTGAGCGGAACAATTCCTGCCGCCGGAGACGTGGTGATTGAGATTGCGGGCGTAACAACCAGCGGTTCCACGACGGATCCTTCGCCGGAAATATGCCGGACCGTTTGCACGATTTGGCCAAGGCGGATCGGCGCGTCCTTGTAACGAAGTTCGGCCCACGCGGCGACCGGATACGGTGGCAGTGGTTCGTTGAGATAGCGAGTATCGTTGATTTCATACCAGCCTTGTTCAACGTTTGGTCGGGTGAAGTAGGGCTTTGTCACAGCCGCATTCTCGGGAACCGTGATCCTGAAAACGGCACTGGAGGGTTTGTTGCCCGTAAGAGTGTTGGCAGCAGCAGTTTCCACCTGAACGGGCCAGTTCTCCCCCGTTGGCGTCTGTAATCGGACCTGTTCCAGTTGAACCGGCTGCGCGCTGGCGTTATTGACGTGAACCGCGATATTGAACTGCTCTCCCGGAATAACCGTTCGCGGACTGTCGGATATCCTCGGAAATTCCGATGGCTTGCTGGAAGACTCTGGCGCGACTCTGGCTTCCATCGTGATGTCTAAAGCGCGCAACAGAGCCGTGTTGAACTGCTCGTGCTTGACCCGCAGTTCAAAGAGGACGTCGTATTTCTCGCGAGGCGTCATCTTGCTGGTCTCGACTTGCGTTATAAGCTGATCCGTTTCCTTCAAGCCCGAGGCAAGCACGGGTGCAATTTGGTCCGGTTCGGCAGGGCGGAAGTTATTCACCGCTGTCTCGACAAACGCACTGATCTTTCGAAGGTTGCTCTGGAGGAACACGGGATGGGTCTCGCTTGCAAGCGACGCGATGCCTTCTAGTGAAATATCGATGCCATCGAAGAACGAAGACTCCGCGCCACTCACGGGTAAGAGCGAGCCAAAACGGTGATAGGCTGCCGCCATCTCGCCCGCTGGGGGTACGCCCGTACCTCCGTTCTGTGATTTCTGAAAGCCGAGTCCTTGCCGGGCGATTTGTAAATAGGAAATACCGGCAACGGGATCGACTTCGCCCTCGGGCACGTTCACATCCGCGCTGAGGCCCCAGGGCAGCCATTCCTGATGGACGTAATCGAAGACGCGTGCAGCAGCCCAGTGATGGGTAGCGTAATCGTAAACGCCTTTGTCTGTCACTCGTGTGCGGGGTACACGCGCATACATCTTGAGAGCGCTCCATGGACGCAGACCTGCCTTGATCTGATCTGGGAATACATTGGGGTCGGCGGCCGCGCGAAAGACCTCCTGGGCCGTTTCCCCTGCCACCTGGTGATTGCCGTGACCATCGCTTGGGCCGCCGATGAACACCGACGTTATCACTAAAGGACGAGTCATGCGAATGACGCGCACGGCGTCGTAAAGCACGCGATCATGCGACCAGTTTTGGTAACTCTCCTCCTTGGTTTTTGAGAATCCGTAGTTCACGACTCGCGTGAAGTATTGTTTGGCACCGTAATAGCGATCCGCGGCCAGCAATTCTTCCGTGCGCACCAGCCCTAGTGCATCGAAGAAATCGGGCGACATGACATTTGCGCCGCTTTCGCCCCGGTTAAGCGTCAGAAGTAAAACGCGCGTGCCCTGGCCGCGCGACTCGTAGGCCAACATGCCCCCGTCCTCGTCGTCCGGATGAGCTGTGATCATGATCAAGCTGGCTCGACTGCGCAGTGCCTGCAACGCGTCCCACACTCCGGCGGTTCCGCGGTCGAGCGAAAGAGCCGACGCATTCGGAGACGGATTGTCGAAGCCATCACCCGGCTCAGGCGTGGCGGTCAGAAACGAAAGTGAAAAACAGGAAATAACAGCGACGAGGGGTATCGAAGATCGAAAAAAGCGCTGCAGAAGTTTCACGAAAGGGCTCTCTTGCAATCGACTTGTATGATACGTCGCGTGACTCGGAGCTCTGTTATGATCGCTGCGTTCAAGTGAGCGAACACTCGCAGAAAGCCCGGCAATAAACGTGCACCGGGCGCCGCTACTGTCGCGCGTGCCGTTCCGGTGGTGGGTGGCCGCACTCCTGTTGGCATCGACCATCGTCAACTATACCGACCGGCAAACACTCAGCGTCCTTGCTCCTTACCTGAAGATTGAATTCCGATGGTCTAACTCTGATTTTGCAATCGTGATCATCGCATTTCGGCTCGCCTACAGCATCTTTCAGCTCGTAGCCGGGCGTGTGCTGGATGTGCTCGGCACCAAGCGTGGATTGTCGCTGGCTGTGCTGTGGTACTCCGCTGCCGCCATGGCGACTTCACTCGCAACAGGACTGAAGAGCTTCGCCTTTTGTCGGTTTCTCCTTGGGGCGGGCGAAGGAGGAAATTGGCCCGGCGCGACGAAGGCAGTCGCGGAATGGTTTCCGGAATCGCAGCGGGGCCTGGCAGTCGCGATGTTCGACAGCGGTTCGGCAGTCGGCAGCGCAATCGCGCCGGTGATGGTGATCTGGCTGTATTCACATTTCGGAAGTTGGAGGCCGGCATTTGTGATAACCGGTTTGCTTGGGCTTGTGTGGCTTGCAATATGGCTCGTGCTATACCGCTCGCCGGAAACGCCATCGGCGCGTACCTGCGAATTCCAGGACGATGGCCAACCCAGCGCAGGAAATTGGAAATCTCTTCTACGGCGCAGCGAGACATGGGGCATCGTGTTAGGCAAGGGCCTGACGGATCCCGTGTGGTTTTTTATAACCGACTGGTTCGCAGTCTACCTGGTGTCGAAGGGCTTTAGGCTGGAGAACACACTTCTTGGATTTTGGATTCCGTTTGTCGCGGCGGACGTGGGAAATTTCGCGGGTGGTGGCGTTTCCAGTTACTGCATCAAGCGGGGTTGGCCGGTTTTGAAAGCCAGAAAACTTGTGATTGCACTCGGAGGTGCGGGAATGCTGATGTTGATTCCTACTATTTCTGTCACTAGCTTTCCAATCATCATCGCGTTCTTTGCCATCGCGACCTTCTCTTACGCGGCTTGGTCCACCATGGCGCTCACGCTTCCCGCAGATCTTTATTCGGCGGGATCGGTGGCGACCGTTAGCGGTATGAGTGGCGCGGCAGCGGGTATAGGAACCATGTTGTCGACGTTTCTGATCGGCAGGATGGCGGACCGCTATTCATTTGAACCGGTTTTGATGGGCGCGAGCATCGTTCCACTGATAGCTACCTTGCTCGTGTTCGTGCTGATCCGGCGGGAGCCGGACCCACATGCGCCGTAGGCTCGCGTCTCAATGCAGATATGCAAGAAACTGAGAATCGTTCTTGCAAAGGGAATGCAAGATCTCCCGGCCTAATTCCCACTGCCCGATAATCGGATATTCCAGCAAAGCGAGGTTCGCCACCCGGCTGGAGCCTGAAGCCGCCGCATGGATCAATGTCCGTTCGTAAGCTTTCACCGACTGCACTAGCCCGCGAACAGACTCGGGCAGCGTTCCGACCGGCTTCGGGTGAGCGCCGTCGCGGTCGATCGTGCAGGGCACTTCGACTATATCGTCCGGAAAGAGATCGGGCACCGAATCGCCGTTTGGAATGTTGACGACAATCTCGCGTGGCCAATCGGACAGCAATCCCCTCATCACCTGGAGAGCAATGCGATGGTAGCCGGTTGCCGTCGCGAATGGATCGTGACATTGTCCGAGTGGCGTGAAAGTCGACCCCGCCTGCCCCTCCAGCTTCATATACGAAGAATTGCGGCGCATCAAATAGGCGGTGTAGGTTGCGAGTCCGTCCTCACCGTTTTGTCGCTCGAGTTCCTCGAATAAAGCCGCATTCAACCTGCTTAACTCTTCGCCCCGGCTTGCTCCGGCACGCAGCTGATTTTCGTATGCTCTACGCTGGCCGTAATAGAAGAACAGGTATTCGGTCGGGATCAATCGAAGGGTTTGGATTAGTTCCGGTTCGAACAACTCCGCTGGATAGAGATGGCGCAATAGGCCCGAGTCTTCCAATATCCGCTCCGTTATGTCTTCCCCGCGGAGTGAGACGCGGCGCACCCAGCCAAGGTGATTGAGCCCGGCGTAATCGAACGTCATTTCGTGCTGCGGTTCGCCGAGCCCGGTCGCGATCGAGTGGAAGAGTTCGCTGGGAGTATCGCAGATGCCGATGACTTTCAATGCGGTGTTCTGCGTGAGCGCTTGCGTGATGAGACCCGCTGGGTTGGTGAAGTTGATGAACCAGGCGTCGCGAGCGACAGCTTCGATAATTCTCGCGTGAGCGAGCGTCACAGGCAGAGTACGCAGAGCCATGGCGGCGCCTCCCGGCCCGGTGGTCTCCTGCCCAGCAAGACCGTGCTCGATGGCAATTCGTTCATCGCGCGCACGCGCCGCCATCCCGCCCACGCGGATGCTGTTGAGGACGAACGCACTGCCCGACGCGGCTTGTTCGAGATCGGTCGTGACGCGGATCTCGAAGGGATTCCCGGAGCCCCGCAGAATTTCTCGGCAAAGGCGCGCAATGACATTCAGTCGCGGTTCGTCGATATCAAACAGCGACACCTCCGTTGTACCGAGATCGGCTTGCGCTTGAGCTAATCCATAAATGATCAGCGGCGTACGCAGACCGCCGCCGCCGACGATCGCGACTTTCATGAGCGTGCCTTCTCCAGTTCTCTGTTCAAACGTTCTCGATCGGGAAAACCGGCAATTCCGCCGTGCGCTTCCGTCGAGAGCGCACCACAGATGTTCGCCTGCCGGAGGCAAGTCTCGGGGGGATCGCCCTCCAGCCAGGCATGCAAAAAACCTGCGTTGAAGCAATCGCCCGCACCGGTGCTGTCTGTCGCCGTAACGGGATGCGGAGTCGCGAAGTACATCGCGCCGTCCCAAAGCAGGGCTGCGCCTTTTGAGCCAAGTTTCAGAGCAACCCGTTTCAGGCCCGCCGCGACGAAATGGCGCAGGATGGCGCCAGGATCCTCTTCGCCGGTCATATGATGCGCCTCCACGTGATTCGGAAAGAAGAGGTCGACGTTACGCAATAGAGGGAGCGCACGAGAATCCGAAAGCCACGCCGCGTGCCACCCTGCATCGAGCGAGACCAAGCAACCCTGATCGTGAATCCTGTGAACAATCGCGTCCGCGCTGTCGAGCGGCGGCGGGAACGCGAAATGAATATGCCGCGCCGCAGGTATCGAAGAGTCGAAGCGGCGCAGGAACAATTCCGGGAACCGCCTGTTGGCGCCGGGGTACGTGAGGAAGGCTCTGTCGTCCGAACGGCTTGCGACCACGGTAATGCCGGTCGGTTCGGTGGAATCAAAGTGCAATTCACTAGTGTCTACTCCGTAATTCTTCAGTGAACAAACGATCCAATCGCCCGTATCGGTGCCGATAACTGCGATCACGCCGCAGCGCAACCCAAGTCGCGCAAGTGCACAGGCGGTAATCGCCGTTCCTCCACCCATAACGCGATGCAATTCCTTGGCGAAGATTTCTTTTCCCGGAACGGGCCAGGCATCGATTCCGCTCAGAATCACGTCCACGAAGATTTCGCCCGCGACGACTACGTCGAATCTGCTCAACTGCGCACCTGGACCGGTTTAAAAGGCCACTCGCAGATGCCGCGGGCGCGCCAGAGATACGCGCCAATCCCTACGATCAGCAAAGCAAAACCGGCGGCTATATAAGGCCATCCGCTGGCGATCAGAATATATAGCCAGCCGGCAAAAGCGATAATGCTTGTCACCGGATACAACGGCATCTTGAATGGACGATTGATATCCGGCCTGTTCCTGCGTATCAGAGTCACTGCTAACACCTGCGCCATAAACTGGATCAGGATCTGAATCACGATGAGAGCGTTGATGAGCACGTCCAGCTCTAGCAGACAAGCGCAAGCCGAAGCGATACCGATGAAAACCACCGAGAAGCTTGGAAAATTCTGTCGCGGGTGCAAGCGCGCAAATGGCTTGAAGAAACGGCCGTCGCGAGCCGCGGCGTACGGCACGCGAGAGTAGCCCAACAGAACCGCAAAGATAGAAGCAAACGTGGTCCATAACACCAGAATCGTAGCGATTTGCGCCGCTCTCAGACCGTAGAGACGGTTCACGAAATCTGAAACGATGGAGGTGGAGTGCATCGCCTGCTGCCACGGCACAACACCGATGATGGTGATGTTCATCGTCAAATACAAGACGGCAACGCCCGCCACAGAGATTAGGATGGAGCGCGGAATGACCCGCCCGGGATTGCGCACCTCTCCGCCGAAGAAACAGACGTTGT
>JAVKSW010000093.1:0-8391 GCA_039583505.1 Bryobacteraceae bacterium
TCGAGCGCCAGCCCTAACGTTTTGCCGATCTTCTTCGCTTTTGCAAACAGGCCCACCATCGTCTTTGTCCGCTCCATGGGCGGCCGATTCAACCCTCCCTCGATTCGAACCTTGCACCGCCGGTCCACCGGGCGAAGCGCGCGAAATTTCCTGTCCAAGGCCTCCGCGTCTTTCATCCGAACCGCGCGCACGTCGACATCGATTCTCGCCTCCGCCGCCACCACGTTCGGCCGCGTCCCGCCGCGAATCACGCCTGGGTTCACTGTCGTACCGCGTTTCAGATCTGTAAATGCAGCGATCCTTTCCACTTGACGCGCGGCCTCGACGATCGCGCTTGCGCCATCACCGAAGCTGATGCCGGCGTGCGTCGCTTTGCCTTCGACGAATACCTGGTAATTCCCCACTCCCTTGCGCGCCGTTTTGAGTTTGCCCGTCAGGTCCGAGCCCGGCTCGAGTACCAGAACACAATCGCTCTGCTTGGCTTCGCGCTCGGTCAGCGTGCGCGACTCCTTGCTGCCAACCTCTTCGTCCGAAACCACCCAAAGCACAACCTTGCGCTTGACCGGAACATCCAAATCGCGCAGCGCCCGCGCCGCATAGATGAAAAACGCCAGCCCGGATTTCATATCCAGCACGCCCGGCCCCCACAGCCGTCCATCCATCTCGCGAAGTGGCATGCTCTTCAGCGTTCCCGAAGGCCACACGGTATCCGAATGCCCGACGCCGAGCAACTGGCCATTCTTCTTCGCGCCCGGCAGTTTGAACTCCAGCCGCAGATGTTTGCCGAAGCGGTTCGCATCGACAGTGGCGGCATCGGCGATATCGCGCGTCCGCTCAATGAGCAACTCAACGAAGCGGTTCACCTCGGCCGGTGCGTCGCTCGGCGATTCGCATTCCACCATCTCGCCGACGAGCGAAACAATCTGTTGCCGCTTCTCCGTCGCGTAACGCAGGTACCGGTGCATCGGTTGTTATCTTAGTTCACCTCGAGAGACGAGATCCAGGCCGGGATTTCACCCCAGCCGCTATTCTTGTCACGTGGCGTGTATTTTCTCGAGCGCGGATCGAACCCTGGCGGCCCGCCTGGAGGCTGCCGACGCCGCGAACGCGATGACCATGACCGGCCATCTCGCCGCCGCTTTGCCCGATGCCGCGTGCGAACCTTTCGCGGGGGGAATTGCCATGTTTGCGGGCGCGGGATCACCTATGACCCACGCTGTCGGCATCGGTCTGCGCGGCACTGTGCCCGAAAACGAGATGGAGCGGATGGAAGGTTTTTTCCGTCAGCGAGCAACGAGCTGCCTCATCGATTTATGTCCTCTCGCGGACGCGTCAGTACTCGGGTTTGTGCAGACACGCCCCTATCGCGTGACAGAATTTAACAACGTGCTGGTGCGCCGCATCGTCTCGGATGAGATCTTCGAGCCCGGCGCGGGTCTACGCCTCGTGCAGGATCATGAAAGGACGCCTTGGTCGCGTCTGATCAGCGAAGGCTTTTCCGAGCACATGCCGGTCTCCGACCAGATGGTGAACTTGCTGGCGGCAACCTGTAAAGGAGCGCAATGTTGGTTCGCCGGTAACAAGCGCGCCGCCGCTGGAGCAGCCATGAGCATCCAAGAGGGCGTTGCGCTGTTCTTCGCCGACGCGACGCTTTCGGCAACTCGCCAGCAAGGTTGGCAATCGCTGCTGATTCGGCAGCGCTTGGCCGCCGCTCAGCGGCAGGGCTGCGATTTAGCCATGGCTTCCGTGCTGCCAGGCAGCGTCTCGCACCGCAACTATGAGCGCGCCGGATTCCAGCTCGTTTATATGCGAGTGAACCTTTGCCGCGATTTCAGTTAGCGCGCCGGTTTTTGTCCGCACTCGCGTCACGGGACGACTACCGCAGCGCCATCGATGGAATCGCTCTTGATGGCCGCCAGTGCCTCATTCACGCGTTCGAGCGGAAAAGAAGTTGCGTTGGGGCGTAGGCCGGCCTGGGCCGCGATGGCGAGAAAATCCCGGGCGTCCGCTCGAGTCATATTGGCAACGCTGCGGATCTGCCGCTCACCCCACAGCAGACGATCGTAATCGAACTCGGGTATGCGATCCAGGTGAATCGCATTGATCGCCACCACGCCGCCTTTTCGCAAACACGCCAGGGCCGCGATGACGACGTCGCCGCTGGGTGCGAAGGTAACGGCGCGATCCAGTTCTACCGGCGGCTTCTCGTTTTCGGTTCCCACCCAGGTTGCGCCCAACGATTCGGCCAGAGCACGGTGCGACGCTCCTCGCGTGGAGACATACACCTCGCAGTTCCAAGACTGGAGGACACGAATCGCTAAATGCGCGGAAGCCCCGAAGCCGAACAGGCCGACGCGATCCCCTCTTTCCACTCCCGCCACACGCAGGCTCCGGAACCCGATGATTCCAGCGCATAGCAAAGGCGCGGCGTGCAGATCGTCCAGCCCGGGCGGCAACGGGAAAACAAAATCGGCGCGCGCCACCGCGAACTCAGCGTAACCCCCGTTCACGGTGTATCCAGTGAATGTCGGAGAATCGCACAGATTTTCCAGCCCGCGCCGGCAGTAGGAACATTTCCCATCGACGCCGCCAATCCAGGACACGCCCACTCGCCGCCCTGCCGCAAGCTCCGGCGTTGCACCTTCGACAATCTCTCCTACGATTTGATGGCCGGGTACCAGATCGGCCTGCTGCTGGCGCAATTCGCCTTCGACGATGTGAAGATCGGTCCGGCATACGCCGCACGCGCGGACTCGCAGAAGCACCTGCCCCGGCGCCGCCTTCGGCTGAGGAATCTCTCGCAATTGAAGCGGGTGTGCCGAGATGGCTTGTGGAGATTCCAGGACCGCGGCTCTCATACTTCCTCTTTCGCGTCGAAGTCGTAGCAAATTCTATATTCCCCGAGTCTCACCGATGTGAGAAACACGAAGGCTTGGGGCATCGACGAGCGGTATGAGGATGGATTGCAGCAGTGGCACGATGTTTCAGACGAAACAAAATCGGCCCTGCTGCGCGCCATGGGTGTGGATGAGTCTTCGGCCTCCGAAGAGCCGCCTCTGCTGATTGTCACAGAGGGCGCCGCAACCGTATTCCCAAAGCGATCCGAAATAGAGCTCGAAGATGGTTCGCTGCTCCCGCAGGACGCACACAGCCGCGATCTGCCGCTCGGTTATCACACGCTGAGGCATCCCGGTTCCCCCCACCCGACGCGGCTGATTGTCGCGCCCGAAACGTGCTATCTGCGCGAGCAGTTTCGCGTGTGGGGATGGACCCTGCAGTTGTACGCGCTGCGTTCGCGGGGAAGCTGGGGCATGGGTGACCTGGAGGACCTCAAGCAAGTCTCCACCTGGTCCACCGACGTCTTGAACGCGGGTTTGATCATGACCAATCCGCTCGATGCGCCCGCTCCCGGCATTCCGCAGCACCCGAGTCCCTATTTTCCGAGCAGCCGCCTGTTTCGCAATCCACTTTATTTGCGCATCGAAGAAGTTCCGGGCGCCCGTGAAGCTCTGCCCGACCTTGCCCAATATGCAGCACGCGGACACGCGCTGAATGAGGCGCCGTTGATCGATCGGGACGCCATCTACCAGCTCAAAATGGAGGCGCTCGAAAAAATCTGGACGCATACACGCAGCCGCGTGAACTTCGCCGCCTATGAGCGGGAAGAAGGACGGAATCTCGATCTGTTCGCAGCGTTCTGCACCGCCGCCGAGCGCCATGGCGCAAACTGGCACGAGTGGCCGGGAGATTTGCAGCATCCCGATTCGGCCGAGCTAGCCGGCTTCGTGCGCGAATCCCAAGATCGCGTTCGCTTTCACAAATGGGTTCAGTGGTTAATCGACGGCCAACTGCTGCGCGCCTCCGAGCGGCGTACCGTCATGCAGGATCTGCCGATTGGCGTCGATCCCGGCGGAGCCGATGCATGGCTGTGGCAGGAAGTTTTTGCCAAGAACGTCAGCGTGGGGGCACCTGCGGATCCCTTCAGCGAGACCGGCCAGGATTGGGGCCTGCCTCCCTTCGTTCCCCACAAGTTGCGCGCCGCCGGCTACGGTCCCTTCGCGCAAACGGTGCGCAGTGCAATGCGCCATTCCGCGGGCCTGCGCATCGATCACGCGATGGGTCTATTCCGCCTCTTCTGGATTCCCGCCGGTGAATCGCCTCGTAACGGTACCTATGTGCGGTACAACGCCGATGAGCTGTTGTCGATTCTCGCTTTGGAAAGCGTGCGCGCGAAAGCCTTTGTGGTTGGTGAAGACTTGGGGACGGTGGAGCCGGGTGTCCGGGAGAAGCTGCAGCAGTTTCGCGTGCTGTCGTACAAGGTCTTGTGGTTCGAAGACAATCCTCCCGCGCAATATCCCGAGCTTTCACTGGCCTCCATCAGCACCCACGATCTGCCGACTATCGCGGGCGTCTGGTCCGGCGCGGATCTAAAAGAGCAGAAGCGGGCCGGCCTGCAGGTGAGCGAAGAAGGCATGGAGAAAAACCGCAACCGACTTCAGGAAGTCGCCGACGTATCGCCGTCTGCGCCGGTCTCGGAAGTCATTGCGAAGGCGCACGCTACGTTGGCCGAGGCGCCGTCGATCGTGATTCTCGCCTCGCTCGATGACGCCTTGGCCGCCGAACAGCGCCCCAACCTACCGGGAACCACGAGCGATCAGCGGCCGAACTGGTCGATTCCACTGCCGAAAAAGCTGGAGGAAATCGAGACCGATGCTCAGGTTCTCAATGTCGCGGGTATTCTGCGGCGCGGCGTGATGGAGCGCGCGCAGATGAAATCGGATGCCGCCGAGTCCGTCTTATTCGGAGCGCAATGAGTCGATCGGATTCACCCGCATTGCCCGCCGGGCCGGGACATAGGTAGCCAGCAGAGCGGCGAGAATGAGCATCAGGGAAACGCCGCCCAAAATTCCCGGGTCGGCCGGGCGAACACCGTAAAGTAAGCTTTGCAGAGAACGCCCTAGCAGCAATGCAACGATGACGCCCAACCCGGCACCGATTCCGGCGAGCACCATCCCTTGCTGCATAACCAGGCGCAGCACATCGCTCGCTTGAGCGCCCAGAGCCATCCGAATGCCGATCTCCTGCGTGCGTTGCACCACCAGTTGCGCAAGCACGCCATACAGCCCGACTATGGCCAGCAGCAGCGCGACTCCGGCGAACGCCCCCATGACGGTGGCACGAAACCGCGGATACGCCGTATATCGGTCCAACACATGCCGCATCGGGTAAACGTCGGAGATGCGCACATCGTGCCCCAGCTTCAAAATCTCTTGCTGGATAGCGCCGCCGCTCAGGATGGGCCGGGACGCCACACGCACGACAAGATCGACAGCCGAAGCATCCTGTTGGGCCAGCGGACGATACACAATAGGCGGCTCCGTCCACGCCATTTCCTGAAAGGGCGTGCTTTGCTTCTCGTCACCGGCAAC
Organism: Bryobacteraceae bacterium; assembly: GCA_039583505.1. GTDB lineage: Bacteria > Acidobacteriota > Terriglobia > Bryobacterales > Bryobacteraceae > Bog-105. The sequence continues at coordinate 5,430 of JAVKSW010000093.1, forward strand.
GCCCACGATGGTCAGCCACGGGCTGGCATCCTGCGATCCCGGAAATCGTATATGCTTGCCCAGCGGATCTTCATGAGGGAAGTATTTCCGCACCAGTGCCCGGTTCACCACCGCGACGCGAGCCGCCTTTTGCCCGTCCCTCCATTCGAATTCGCGGCCGTGCAGGAATGGAATTCCCATCACGCGGAAATATCCGTCCGTGACGGACTGCTGCTCTGTGTCGAGATTGAATTTCTGGGGATCCGCGGGTGGTCTGCCTTCGATCAACACCGTGCTGACGCCTGTACCTCCCTTGAGCGTCACGCGCGTGCTCATGCCCGCGCCTTCCGCACCCGGCAAGGCGAGGATGCGGCTTTTCACTTGATCGTAAAAAGCTGTCCGCTGTTGCGGTTTCGGATAGGAAAGCGGCGGCAGGGTGACCGTCATCGTGATCAGGCGATCGGGAGCAAATCCGAGAGGCGCGGACGCAAAATTCGCGATGCTCCGGATTAACAGGCCAGCCCCGGCCAGCAGCACGACAGAGAACAGGATCTCCGCGGCGATCAGTCCTTTCGCGAGCCGTTGTCCGGAGATACCTGTCGAGTGCCGCCCTCCGGATTTCAGAGCTTCGCCGATACCAACCTTCGAACCATTCCAAGCCGGCATGAACCCAAAGAGGACGGTCGTGACCAGAGCTAGCCCGAGGGTGAAGATAAGAACCGGTAAGTTTAGGCTGAGTGTGGCACCCGGCGGCAGTTCCACCGGGTTCGCGATCCTGAACCAATGGATGCAGCCGGCGGCAATGCCAATGCCCAGGACTGCGGCCGAAACGCACAGCAGCAAACTCTCCGTCAGCAGTTGCCGGACCAGGCGAGTACGGCTGGAGCCGAGCGCCGCCCGAATCGCCAACTCACGCCGTCGCACCAACGAACGGCTGAGCAACAGGTTGGCAACATTCACGCAAGTGATGAGAAGAACCAGGCTCACCGCACCGAACAGGATCAGTACCGTTAAGCGCAAATTGCGTCCCGCGAGCCACGTAAACTCCTGCTGTAGATCGAAGCTCACCGGTTCCACCTCCGTGCCGTAGCGGCGGCCTTGATCGATGGCGTGCGCGATCAGGCGCAAATCGGTTTCCGCGCCGGCGCGCGAGACGCCGGGCTTCAGTCGTCCAAAAACCGCTACCCCATTCCGGTCCGGATTGCGATCCAGTTCGCTCGCCGGCGTGATGAGCATCCACAGGTCCGTGGGCGCCGGATAGAAGGCGAAGCGGGAAGGCATAATTCCGATCACGGTGCAAGCCGAGTCCTCCAGCGTCAGGTGCTGGCCGACGATGCCGGCTTCTCCGCCCAAATGGCTCTGCCAGAAACTGTGCGACAGGACCACCGTACAGCCTTGCGACAAATCGTCTCGCGTAAACGTGCGTCCCGCTCGCGGAGGCACTCCCAGCATCGAAAAGAAATCCTGACTTACGAGCACTGCCAGAATGCTCTGCGGAGCTCCCCGGCCCAGTAGGAAGCGAGGACCGCGAATCCAGGTCTCCGCTGCCATCGCTGCATAACTATGATTTTTCTTGGTCCACTCCTGGAAATCCCGGTAAGGCACGAAAATTTTCGTCTCGCGATCGTGGACCGGCGCATCGAAGGTGAGTACCAGCCGGCTTGGATCACGATAAGGCAAGGGCCTCAGCACGACGGCCTGAACGATGCTGAAGACGGCGGTGTTCGCGCCAATCCCCAGCGCGAGCGTGAAAACGATGAGCGCAGTGAAAGCCGGCGATTTTTTAAGCATTCGCCCGGCATAGCGGACGTCCTGCAGCGTGCTTTCCCCCGTCATCGCGGCACTCAAATCCCGGCACTCAAAGCATCGGCTTGACCACTTCCGGCACAATCAACTTCGCTTCGGTCACTTTCTGTACGTCCGCAGGCGTCAGATCGGGAGCAATCTCTTCCAGCACGAGGCCCTCTGAGGTTATACGCATGTAGGCTAATTCCGTCACGACGATTTGCACCACTTTCAGACCCGTGATGGGCAGCGTGCATCGCCTGAGGATCTTCGGTGCGCCGCTCCTGGTCGTGTGCTCCATGGCAACAATCACCCGCCGCGCGCTGGCTACCAGGTCCATTGCTCCGCCCATGCCCTTCACCATTTTTCCGGGCACCATCCAGTTCGCGAGATTCCCCTCCTGATCCACTTCCATCGCGCCCAGGATGCTGAGATCGATGTGACCGCCGCGAATCATAGCGAAGGAATCCGCGCTCGAGAAATAGGAGCAGCCGGGAAGTTCAGTGATCGTCTCTTTCCCTGCATTAATAAGGTCCGCATCTTCACACCCTTCGACAGGGTACGGGCCCACGCCGAGCATGCCGTTTTCCGATTGCAGAATGACTTTGATACCCGGCGGCACATGATTCGCCACCAGCGTCGGCATGCCGATTCCCAGATTCACGTAGAACCCGTTTTGCAGTTCGCGCGCGACCCGCTTGACAATGCGCTCCCGCTTGTCGATCTCGGTAGCCGAACTCATGATTCAGCCTGCCGCACCGTTCTGCGCTCGATGCGACGCTCGTACGTAGCGCCTTGGACGATTTTCTTCACGTAGATTCCCGGCGTCATGATCAGGTCGGCGTCCAGCTGTCCGGGTTCGACCAGTTCTTCGACTTCCGCAATCGTGATTCGCGCCGCCGTGGCCATCATTGGGTTGAAGTTCCGCGCTGTCTTGCGATAGACAAGATTCCCCAACCGGTCGCCGCGCCATGCTCTTACCAGCGCAAAATCGGCAGTCAGCGCGCGCTCCATGAGATAGCCGCGGCCATCAAACTCGCGCATCTCTTTTCCCTCGGCGACAATCGTACCCACGCCCGTCGGAGTATAAAACGCCGGAATGCCGGCGCCGCCCGCGCGGATGCGTTCCGCGAGAGTGCCCTGCGGAACCAACGTGACCTTCAGCTTGCCCGCGATCACCATCGATTCGAGCAGCCTG
>JAVKSW010000094.1:0-8376 GCA_039583505.1 Bryobacteraceae bacterium
GGGCAAGCTACCCGCCGTTGTTCTCGTTGCGCAACAGGGGGATGGCCCATGTGTGGGATTCGTCGAGGTTGGTTTGCGATCGCACGCCGATGGCTGCAACCCGTCGAAGCCCGTTGGGTATATCGAAGGATGGTATGTGGCCCCAGCGTGGCGTCGAAGAAAAGTCGGGGCTCGGTTGATCGCTGCGGCAGAGGAATGGGCTAGAAGTCAAGGTTGTATCGAGGTGGCTTCCGATACTTGGCTGGACAACGTAGAATCCCAGGGTGCCCACGAAGCGCTCGGCTTCGAGGTCGTGGATCGCTGCGTGCACTATCGAAAACGCCTGCTGAGATCGTAGGCCGCTCTGGCGTTGCGCTGCGCGACCCCCGGGAAGAATTTACTGCCTGCGGGGACCAGTGGGGAACTGTTTAGAAAGCTGGTTGATGATGTAGTCCGAGGACGTGCCACCTTTGCACGATGGGTGACCAAAGCCGCTGGGACTCATGTTGTTCTTCCAATCGAGGATCATATTGTCGTCGTGATTGGGACTGGGTCCCATGGGCACGGCATCGAGATGCAGCTCGTGCCGCACTTTCCAGGCGATGACATGATCCGTGCACGATGTGTCGCCGCTGAGGCCGAGGCCGCCCAAGATTTTGCCGCCGGCACTGTACAGCGGCAGGCCGCCTCCGAAGACAATCACGCCCCCGATGGCTTTCCCCACCATGGGATCGTTGATCGTGCCGAAGGAAGCCGGGTCGCCAAACACTGCCTGCGGATTCGGCGGAGCGCTGGTAGCGAGGCTGTAGAGGCTCTGACCCGGTTGCGAAGCCGCATAGATATTTGCGGTCGAGAGCGCATAATCGGCTCCGCTGAGCGCATTCGCGGTATTGGCTTTCGAAGCAGCGATCACGCGACTGCCGGGCCACTGATCGCCGCGCGAAATTCCGCTGAAGACGATGGCGCAGACGATGCCATCGCGATTCACGACGGCGGCCCACTCCTGATTTCCCATGCCGCCGTTTTTGGATGAGCCTTCCTTGACGACGGATTGCAGCACGGTGCGCAGTCGCCCGGCGTCGGGCAATCCGGAACAGCTCGCTTTCTCCTGGGCGGAGCACGGCACGACGGCCGCCAACGCTAGCGCGATGGAAATGCAACTTAGTTTCGAATCATTTTTGGTCATTTCAATTGCCTCAAGTAAGCGACCAGATCGCGAAGCTGCTGGCCATCGAATTGGGTGAGATCCGGCATCTCGGCTTCGGGCTTTAAGGATTGCGCATGCGTGACCCAGGCTTCGAGATACGCATCGTTGTTTGGGAAGGAGTTGGCAGCGATGTACTGGCGGCTTGCGATGTGGGTGAGATCGGGTGCCACGCTGCCGCCCGCCGCGGTTCCGCGGACCTGGTGACACATGATGCACGGACCCGCGAGAAAAGTCTGCTCACCGGCGAGGGCTTCGGGCGAGCTGGGCTCGGAAGCCGGCTTGCGTTGCTGATTGAGCCACGCTGCATATTCATCGGGTTGCTGGGCGACAACCAGCAGGCGCATGAGCGCGTGCTCGGCCCCGCAGTATTCCGCGCATTGGCCGGCGAAGTCTCCAGGCTGGCTGGCTTCGATGCGGACGAAGTTGGTGTGGCCGGGAATGAGATCGACTTTGCCGTGCAGCGCCGGAATCCAGAACGAGTGCATCACGTCGGCCGATTGCAGCTCAATATTAATGGGCCGGTTCAGTGGGATGTGAATCTCGTTGGCGGTGGTGAACTCCTGATCCACATGCTCATTCAAGTAATGAACTTCCCACCACCACTGATGGCCGAAGATGCGGATCTCGGGCTTCATCGGGTGATGATGCGATCCGTGAATGGGGAATTGCACGAGCAGTTTGAGGCCCAGGACGAAAATGACGGTGAGAATCGCGAGCGGGATGGCGAGCCCGCCAATGGCGATCCACGCCTGGCCGCCCCCGATGTCTACGGGAGCATGTTCGGCGAGCGAGCCTCGGCGTTTGCCGGCGGCCCAGGCGATAAAAACCCACATGATCACGGTGACGATGAGGAACAGAATCGTCATGAACCAGGACAGATGCGCCAGGCGATCGGCAGCAGGCCCGTGGGCGTTGAAGGTGGATTGCACGGGTTGGCAGCTGGCGAACAGCAGCAGTGGCAAAACGAAGGCCAGACGTCGCATGGGCTGCTTATTGCTTGATCTCGCCTCGGGCAGGCGGCGTGTTGTTAGCGGGGTTGGGCACCTGCTCGTCGGCGGGTTCTATGGGAGGATCGGGTTCCTGCGCAGTGCCCATGGACTGGATGTAGGCGACGAGTTCCCAAATTTGATGCTCAGGGATTCTGGTGCCCCAGGCCGGCATTCCATTGGAGCGGCCTTCGGCGATGGAATCGAAGATCTGATCGTCCCGATGGCCGTAGAGCCATACGGGATCGCGCAAGCTCGGACCCATGCCGCCGCCCGCGTGCCCGCCGTGACAGCCGGAGCAGTTGTACCAATTGAACAGCCGCCGCCCGTCCTGAAGGGCGACGGGATCTCCGTTCAACGGGTTGATACGTTCGTGAGTTGCTCCGGGAGGGCCAGGCACGGGGCCGACGGTAGCCGGTACTGCGGGATGGGAGCCTGCTGCAATGGAGTTCGGCGTGCTTTGGCAACCGCTGGAGATCAACAGGAACGCGGACGCGAGGATGGAGACATAGATGCGCATCGGATCATTCCTCCGGCGCAGTCGGCGGGCGCGTTGACGGATCCACTTGTGGAATGCCGTAGGAGCGGAGCAGATTGCGAATTTCGGTCTCTCGCTTCTTCAGTTCCGTGTCCAGGCGCTGCTTCAGCTCCTGCTCATCGGGCCGAACGCCGATGGCGATGTCGAATGAGAGCGGCAGCTTGGGATTCGCGGGATCACCATCGATGGGAGCCAGGTTGAGCGTAACCTGCGAGTGGCGCGCGAAGTACCCTGCGAGCGGGCCCCATGCGACGGCGATATCCACGTCCTGGCGGGTGACGGCTTGAATCAAATCCGCGGCAGGGTTGGTTTCGCTCAGGTTGCCGAAAATGCTGTACCCGACCAGATTGCGCACGATGCCGCGGCTGATCAGCGCATGCACCGGCGGCAGGCTGTCATCCGCTTCGCCGAGCACGTGGACGCCGATGCGCAATTTTCGCAATTCGGGATCGTCCAACGAGTGGATATGCAGGTTGTGATCGGCCCGGGAGACAAAGACGTAAGTAGAGCGGTAATAGGGCCGCGTCGTGGCGGCTTCATCTAACCCGACCGGAACGCCCATGACGACATCGCAGACGCCCGCCTCGAGAGTTGTGCGGAAGAACTTGCTGCGCTGCGGGGCCCAGGTATAAGAGAGTTCCTCACCGAAATCCTTGGCGAGCTGCGCGGCGAGCTTGTTTTCGAAACCCTCGTTTCGGTCGTTCGAATAGGGGAGATTGTTCGGGTCGGCGCAGACCCGGAACGCGGGTGCAGCAGAGAGCAGCGCGCAAGTGCCGATCGAGAGCAGCACCGGTTTGAGATGTTTAGTAGCCGAAAACATACACGAGGTCCCCCGGTTGGGTTTTCGCTTTGATCTGTTTCATGGCGCCGACCACGCCGAGTGCGGCGTAGGGATCGTCGGTTGAGATGGAAGGCAGCGCCGTAGCGCCCATCCAGCCGCCGATCCCCGAGTAGATGGCGACGTACTGCTTGCCATCCGGGCCCAAAAACGTGATGGGATTGCCGACGATGCCCGATGCGGTTTTGAATTGCCACAGGATTTTCCCCGAGCGCGCGTCAACGGCGCGGAACCACCCTTCCATGGTTCCGTAAAAGACGAGATCGCCCCCGGTGGTGAGCACCCCGCTATAGACGGGCAGGTCGGGATCCTTGATCGACCACACTTTCCTGGCGTGCGCGACGTCCCATGCGATGAGCTCACCCTGGTAACCGCCCGGGCCCGGATACATGCGCACGTCCGCGCCTAAATAAGGAGTACCCGCGATGTAATTGACCGCGGTGCCTTCATAATCCATGCAGGTGTTGTGGGCGGGGATGTAGAGATATCCCGTCCGGGGCGAGAAAGAAGAAGGCACGAACTCCTTTGCGCCAGTTGATGACGGGCAGATGTGGGTGGCGTAATGCCCGAAATGAGAGCGTTTTTCCGGGTCGATATCGGGCAGGCCGGTTTTCAGGTCAAAGCCTTTGGCCCAATTGACGGGCTCGAATGTTTGCGCGGAGAGAAGTTCGCCTGTTTCGCGGTCGAGCACGAACATGAAACCGGTTCGGCCGGGATGCAGCAATAGCTTGCGGGTGCGGCCCTGCCAGGGCATGTCAACCAGGACGTTCTCCATGATCTCGTCGTAGTCCCAAGCATCGTGGGGCACGATTTGGAACGCCCACTTGGCGTAGCCGGTTTCGGGGTTGCGCGCCCAGATAGTGATGGACCATTTGTTGTCGCCGAGGCGCATGTCGGGATTCCAGACGCCGGGATTTCCGGTGCCGTAATAGATGAGGTTGAGCTCGGGATCGTAGGAGATCCATCCCCAGATCGTGCCGCCGCCCATTTTCCATTGGCCGGGTGTCCAGGTGGAGAGGCCGAGGTCCTTGCCGCGATCTTTGGCATAGAACGGCTTGAAATCGGGACCGATGCGCGCGTCGGCATCGGAACCGCTGTTGAACGCACGCCAGAGAATTTTGCCGGTGTGCGCGTCGAGCGCGGTGAGGCGGCCGCGGACGCCCAACTCGCCGCCGCTATCGCCGACGAGGACAACATTCTTGACCACAACAGGCGCCATGGTGGTCGTTTCGCCGAATTTGATATCACCGACCTGCGTCCTCCAGGCGAGCTTGCCGGTGTTGGCGTCTACCGCAACAGTGTTGGCGTCGAGGGTGTTGTAGATGATTTTCCCGTCCGCATAGCTGGCACCGCGATTCACCACATCGCAGCATGCGATGCCGACGGATTGGTTGTTCGGATAAGGATGGAAAATCCATTTCTGCGGAAAGCCCGGTTGCGTGAGGTCGAAGGCCAGTAAGTTGTTCGGAAACGGCGTAACCACGTAGAGCGTATTGTTGACGACCAGCGGCTGGCCTTCATGGCCGTGCGGAATGCCGGTGGACATCGTGGCGACAACGTGCAGATTGTGGACGTTCTGTGTGCTGATCTTGTCGAGCGGGGTGAAACGGGTATTGCCGTAGTCGCCGGCGGGCATCGTCCATTGGCCTGCGGGAACGGGCGAGACGAGGTGAAAGCCCGCGATCGCGCCGGGAATATTTGCGGTGCTGCCGCTCGGCTGGTCGGCGGCGGGAGCAACAGCTACGTGGAAGCCGGCCAGCAGAATGGCGGCCACCCCCGCGCGTTGGATGATAATTTTCTCGCGATTCATTTTCATTCCGTTCAGCGCAACGTGTAGAGATAAGCCGCGATGTCGTGCGCCTGATCGGCGGTGACGCCGAGGTTGGGCATGGCGGTCTTGGGCTCGACGCCGGGAGCGTTCTCGATCCAGCGCACCAGATTTTCGGGGGAGTTCGGCAGCTCTCCGGCGATCATGGTACGGCGGGAGAAAAACATCAATGGCGGTCCCACCACTCCGCGAGCCGTCCGAATGCCCGGAATGGTGTGACAGCCGCCGCAGCCGTAGGATTCGATGAGCTGTTTGCCGTGACTCGGATTCCCGTCAACCGCTACGCTGTAAGCGCGCGTGACTTTTCCTCCCGTGCAGCCCGTGAGGATCACTAGGAACGGCAGCAGCAGGAACGCTTCGAAGCGCAGCAGGACGCTCATCGGGCCCTCACGCAGAGATTGAGGATAAGCAGCGGAATCGTAAGCCAGATGAGGCCGATGCCCAGCGTGAAGCTGACAAACACGCCGAGCAACGCCATGAACTCGCACCGGGCCTCGCCTTGTGCATCGAGCAGACCGCTGCTTTCGGAGAGCTGCCGCCAATTGCGGTAGGACATCATTCCCGCCACAAGCGCGGTGCCGATCAACAACAAGGCGGCGAGGAAATAAAGGATTGCGACGCCGGGGCGAAGGCTGCCCGCTCCGAGCGGCCCGTCTTCGATGCAGGCCCACCAGGTGATCAGCACATAACCGACGCCGAGCGCAATCCATGCGGCGGCGGAAGCGGTCAAGCCGAACCAGAGCCGGCCGGCGGGCACGGGATTCGAGCGAGTTGTCGGCAGCTCAGCCATGGGCAATCACGTTCGGTATCACGTAGAGAATCAACACAATCAAAATCCAGACGAAATCGACGAAATGCCAGTAGAGAGCGGCAGTCTCGTACGGGCGGAAGGGCGATTCGCCCGCGGGAGCATAACGCGGAAGCACGAGCACATAGGCGAGCATCAGCAAACCGAGAAGCAAGTGCGCGGCGTGAAAGCTGGTTATGGTGTAGAAGATGGATCCGTAGGAATCACTGTAGGGAGTGAGCGATTTCCAGTGATCGGCATATTCGAAGCCTTGCAAGGCAAGGAATGCGACGCCGATGAGGATGGTGAGAGCGAGCATCAGGCGGCCACTGGCGTAACGCCGCTGCTTGACTTGCTTTTCACCCCAACGCAGGACGGCGCTGCTGGTGAGCAGCAACGCCAGCATGATCAAGGCCAACAGCAGCTTCGGGGGCTTATCGACGGCCCAGCGATTTTTATTGTTGCCGAGATAGAAATAAGCGGCGAACAGGCAGGCGAACAGCGAGAACTCGGTGGCGATAACACACCACATGGCCCACACGCCGCGTCGTTCTTCAAGAGGCAGGGTGCGGACCGCGATATCGCCGGTAGGCGTTTGGGCAAGCGTGCTCATTGGATCGCCTCGTCAGGGCGCGGCCAGAGCCAGTAACAGCCAATCGCGAAACTGGCGATCAGAGCCGCCAATGCAGTCCAAAGCAACTGAAACACGAGTCCGATGAAGAACACGAACAGCACCATAGAGAGCATCAAGGGTGTGAGCGTGTCCTTCGGAATGGTGGCGATGGAGACTGGCTCGGCGTCCAGCCACGTGGTGACCAACGTAAGGCGCTCCTGATCGAGAACGCGGTCGTCGTCCGGATCGGCCTCTTCGTCGTAATCGTCCCAGAGCGGATGGCGCGATACCACGGTAGGAATGTGAACGGTCCCATAAGGCTTGGGCGGCGAATCGGTCTCCCATTCCAGTCCATCGGAGTTCCACGGATTCTTCCCCGCGATCGCGCCTGATCGCATGCTGACGCGCAGATTGATGATACTCATCAGAATGCCGACGCCGAGGATGAATGCGCCGATGGTCACCAGCATGTTGAGCGATCCCCATCCCAGGCCGTGCTGATAGGTGAAAATGCGGCGTGGCATGCCGAGCAGTCCGAGATTGTGCATCGGGAAGAACCCGACATTGAAGCCGATGAACATGACCCAGAAGCTCCATTTCCCCAGAGTCTCGCTCAGTTTTCGGCCGGTCATTTTGGGAATCCAATAGTAGAAGCCGGCGAACACGGGAAAAACGTTCGAGCCGATCAACACGTAGTGAATATGCGCGACCACGTAATAGGTGTTGTGCACCTGCCAATCGACCGGGATAATACCGGTGAAAACGCCGCTGAGGCCGCCGATGACGAGCAGCGCAACGGACCCGAGCGCGTAATACATCGCGGCGGTCAGGACGGGTCGGCCGGTCCAGACCGTTGCGACCCAGGCGAAAACTTGAACGGCGGTGAAGATGGAGATCGTCATGCTTCCGGCGCTGAAGAAGCTCATGGCCATGTCCGACATTCCGACAGTGAACATGTGATGGAGCCAGACGCTGAAGCCGACCAGACCGGTGAGGATGGTTGCAATAGCCACATAGGGGTAGCCTACGATCGGGCGCCGCGAGAAGACTGGAATGATCAGCGAGATCATGCCGGTCGCTGGCAAGAAGATGACGTACACCCAGGGGTGTCCGAAAAACCAGAAGAGTTGCTGCCACAGGATGGGATCGCCGCCGTTCGCGATCCTGAAGAAGTGCGTTCCCCAGCGGCGGTCCAGTTCGAGGAAGACGCAGGCGACGGTGAGGGCGGGCAGGGAAAAGAGAATCGTGACTGAGATGGTCAGCGTGCTGTAGAGGAACAGCGGCATGCGGCTGATCGCCATGCCGGGCGCACGGAGCCGGAGAATGGTGACGATGGAATTGACGGCCCCCCCGGTCGTGGAGATGGTGAGAAAGATGAGCGAGAGCGCATAGAAATCCATGCCGTGGCTCGGCGAATAGCGAGTTCCCGTATAGGGGACATAGGCGAACCACCCGGCGTGCGGAGCTTGGCCGATGAGAGGAGCAACGTAGAGAAAAAGTCCGGAAATCAGGAATGACCAGTACGTGAAGGCGTTCAGCCTGGGGAACGCCATATCGCGCGCACCGATCATGAGCGGCATAAGATAGACAGCGAATCCGG
>JAVKSW010000095.1:0-8373 GCA_039583505.1 Bryobacteraceae bacterium
GCGATCGTTGGCGGGGTCGGGCTACACCGAGATTCAACTTCTCGGACAGACCGTGAATAGTTATCGCGATCCTTCTCCGGCAGGATGGGATTTCTCGCGGCTGCTTGCGACTACTGGCGCGCTACCGGGCATCCGGCGCGTGCGCTTCACCACTTCGCACCCGCGCGATTTCGTCAAAGGCATCGTCGACGCCATCGATGGGAACCCTGCGCTCTGCAATCACGTTCATCTGCCCGTTCAATCCGGCTCGAGCGCCGTGCTGTCGCGCATGCAGCGCCTCTATTCGCGAGATCAATACATGCGCCGCATCGAGTGGATGAAGAATGCCGCGCGCGATATTGCAATCACGACCGACATCATCGTGGGATTCCCGGGTGAAACGGAAGCGGATTTCAACGAGACGCTTCAGCTCGTCGATGATGTGGAGTACGACTCCATGTTCATTTTCAAGTACTCGAAGCGGCCGAACACAGCGGCACTTCAGTACGAGGATCATATTCCGGAAGAAGAAAAGACGCGGCGCTTTATGCTGCTGCAGGAACGGCAGCGCGCTATCCAGATGCGGCGGAACGCGGCATACGTTGGCAACACGGAAGAGGTGCATGTGGAGGGCTACAACCTAGCGACGGGCCAATGGATTGGCCGAACGATGCAAAACAAAACTTTGAATTTCCACGACCCAGTTCTTCCGGCCCCCTCTCAAACGCGTAGCTTAGTCGGTCAATATGCGGATGTTCTTGTGACGCGCTCCGGCCCCAATAGCCTCGCCGGTGAACGCGTCGGTGAATTTTGCGTCCAATAGTATGGGGGAGGAAACATGGAAGTAGAAATGAAGATCCGCGGCCTCATGATGGACCCGATGACCAACATGCCCATCGTCGTTTTGAAGGACCTGACGGGCGATTCCGTGTTGCCGATCTGGGTCGGCATTTACGAGGCTAACGCGATCGCGCTGGAGATCGAAAAAGTCACCACCCCCCGGCCTATGACGCACGACCTCATCAAGGTGCTGTTGATGGGGCTGGATACCTCAATCAAAAAAGTGGTGGTCAGCGAATTGAAAGAGGACACTTTCTATGCCCTGATCTGGCTGGAGCGTGACGGCAAGTTGATGAGCGTGGATTCGCGTCCGAGCGATGCACTAGCGTTGGCGTTGCGGCACGACTGCCCCATTTACGTCGAGGAGAAAGTGCTACAGTCCTCGCGCAATTCCGCCAACGTATCGGAGAAGGTGAACAACGAGGAGTTACGCAAATGGCTGGAGAATCTCAACGATGAAGATCTCGGCCGGTACAAAATGTAGACGCTCGAGTAAGAAGGCCCGAGGGGAGATCCTCGCCTTTCATTTAGCAGGCGATTATCCGCGTCGCCGCCTTGTAGCCGCGCCCTTCTTTGGTGGTGTGGTCGTCTTGACACCGGGGATGGTGGGATCCGTGAAGGTCAGCATATATGGATCTTTGGTGTAGCTATCCGCCACTCCCGAAAAGTCGAGCTTTTGGCCCACCTTGATTTTGTCCAGTGCTTCTGCCGGTAACGGCGTCGAGAAAACGAGAGTTGCGTCAGGTTTGGTTGGATCTTCCACGCCCAGAACAACCTTAGTAGGCCTATCCGGCGGGTCGATTGTGATAACGGTACCGGTGAAAGTCTTGCTGGGAACGGTGTCGCCCGGAAGCTCAAACCCCTTCACATCGCTGTCGAAGAACGAGTCACCCTTATCTTGCAGATTCTGCTTTACGGCGTACCAGATTTTGAATGCTGGATCGTTCTGAATCCGGGTGTTCATTTCGTTCGCCTCTTGCGTGGCAATGGCGTTCGCGCTAGTGATATTAAAACCGTCCGGAGGCAACGCGGCGGTTTTCGCCTGGGCCAGTACTTGGTCCTCTCCGTCCGTTGATCCGTGGAACTGGGCATAGACCTTCTTGAAGTAGTCCATCAGCTGCGGCTGCGCGCTGGCGGGCACAGCTCCGGTCCCAGTAGCCTGAGCAGCCCGGGCGTACTCGAATAACACGATGGGATACTTCTTCTCGTCCGGAACGCTCTTGTCGTCCTGCAAGAGCTTCGCGTATTGATAGGAGACAGCCCCCTGGTCGGGATTGGCTTCGAGACTTGCCTTGTATTCGTTCTCGGCGGTCGTATTGTCTTTATTGGCTGCGGCAGCCCATCCGAGAGCAGCATGCGCTAGCGCCACGATCTGATTCTTAGCTTTCGCCCAGTCCGCGTCGCTCATCCCCGGCTTTTTCTTGTCGGGGGCGAACGCCGTATCAACGCCGTCGAGCAGGCTGTGCGCAGCCGCTTGCACTTGCGTGGCCAAGTCCGCCGGCGGATTGCTTCCGCCCAGTTGTGGACCCATCAGAGTGATGTAATACGCGGCCGTGAAGTTCTTCGGATCCTGCTTCAGAAGGTCCTCGGATTTAGTGATGAGAGCCTGACGCTGGCTGGGATCGGTCTGTGCCACCTGGGCAAGCGTTGCAATAAAAAATTGAGAACGCTCGGCCTGGAAATCGGTCTGCGGATATTTGTCCTGCCAGGTATTCAGCAGCTGTAGCCGGGCCTTCGGATCGGTCGTCTGCGTGATCTTTACGTACAGGTCATATTCGCCGCGATCTTTCCAATTCTTTTGCGGCTGCCCGGCCTGTCCCGACGGCTGTTGTGCTCCGGCGGTTTGAGCAGTGGCGATGGATACGAAGCCCAGGCTGGCCAGCAGAGCGATGGCACTCGTCGCCACCACTGTCCGACTCGCTCTCGATAAAGAAAACCCCACGACAACCTCCCTCAGGAATTCTACGTCCTTCGATTTTGGAAGCGGTTCCTCGCCGGGACATCTCCGGCCCGACGCTAACCGCAAACTTGCACTTGGCGCCCCCGAATGCGATGCGCAAAGCCGGAGTATAGCGGATACCCGGTTAACCCGCAACCTTTCTACCACTTTAGATGCCCGGCGTCGAAAACTTGTTCCTTCCGCAGGTTGCCCGCTTGCAAACCGCGACGGTAACGCCGTGCTATGATCCCCCTTCGCATGCGCTCTGCGGACCTGGTCATTATCGCAGCGTATTTGCTACTGATTACCTGGTTCGGAGCGCAATTCAAGGAGAGTCAGAAGACCCTCAAAGACTACTTTCTGGGAGGGCGTGGCGCACCGTGGTGGGCGATCGCCTTCTCCATCGTTTCCGCCGAGACTAGTACCCTGACTGTAATTGGTACTCCGGCGCTCTCGTTTGCCGGGAATTTCACTTTTTTACAGCTGATTTTTGGTTATCTCCTCGGCCGCATCGTGATTGCGGTCCTGTTTCTGCCGCAATATTTTCGTGGCGAAATGTACACCGCCTATGAACTGATGCAGCGGCGCTTCGGACCTCACGTACGAAAATTTACGGCCGGAACTTTTCTCCTCCTGCGAGCCTTGGCAGAAGGAGTTCGCGTCTTTGCTGTCTCTATTGTGGTCTCGATCGTGCTCGGTACCGACGAGATCTTCTCAATTGCGGTAATCGTCTGCCTCACGTTGTTCTATACCTTCCAAGGTGGTATGACGGCCGTCATCTGGACCGACGTCATACAGATGCTTTTGTACGTCGGCGGCGCGCTGGTCAGCTTTTTTACGATCCTCCATCTCATTCCTGGCGGATGGCCGGAAGTGCTCATGCTGGGCCACGCCGCGCACAAGTTCCAGCTCTTCGATTTCCGGTTTTCCCTCACTCCCGCGTTCTTTCACCGCACCTATAGCTTTTGGGCAGGGTTGCTTGGCGGTTGCTTCCTCACCACCGCAAGCCATGGAACCGAGCAACTGCTGGTTCAGCGGTTGCTATCCGCGCGCAATGAGCGCGACAGCCGCCTGGCTCTCTTTTCGAGCTGGATCGTCATCTTCTTTCAATTCGCCCTGTTTCTGCTGATCGGCGTTCTGCTGTACGTCTATTACCGCCAGACTGGCCGACCCGTACCGGCGATTCCAGAGCGCACGTATCCGGAATTCATCTGGGCTCATCTCCCGATCGGCTTGGCCGGGTTGGTCATTGCTGCCATCCTAGCCGCGTCCATGTCGAACTTGAGCGCGGCACTGAACGCACTCGCTTCCACGACGATCATGGATTTCTTCCGCCCCCTGCGCCCCGATTACTCAGAAAGCCAGTACCTGCGGCTGGCTCGATGGGCGACGGTGCTGTGGGGCGCCATTCTGTTCGCGATCGGCTTTGCTGCTCGCCATTGGGGACGTGTTCTGGAGGCGGGGCTGTCGATCGCATCGGTTCTCTACGGCGCATTGCTCGGGGTGTTTCTGCTCGGCGTTTTGACGAGGCGCCCGGGTGAATGGTCTGCAATTGCCGGAATGAGCGCTGGATTTATAGTGACGTTCCTGCTGCGCGCGCGGGTCGCGTACACCTGGTACGTTCTCATCGGGTCTACGGCCACGTTCCTGGTCGGCTATGCCGCGAGCCTGATTCTTCGTGAACGCCGCGTGCCGCGAGTCGCCCTCTGATTCTGAATCGGATGTGCACCTCGGGCCCTAGTCTCCAACGTGTTCTCGGCGTCTGGAGCGCCATCTCGATTGTCGTCGGCACGGTCATTGGCAGCGGTGTATTTTTGGTACCCGCCACCATGATCCGCTACCTGGGGTCGGTCGAAAAACTCTTCGCCGTTTGGGTGATTGCCGGCCTCCTGAGCCTCTTCGGCGCTCTCACGTATGCCGAGCTGGCTGCTGCGCTTCCCGAAGCAGGCGGCGAATATGTTTACCTGAGCGCCGCGTACGGTCCCTTCTGGGGTTATTTATACGGCTGGACACAGTTCTGGGTCGCGAAGAGCGGCTCTATCGCAACCCTCGCCGCTGGGTTCTACACGTATCTCACTGCTTTCTTTCCCGTGCTCGGAATTTCTTTTGTAATTATCCCTTTCCACATTGGTCCCGGTGGAAGTCTGCTGGAGATCCGTTACGGCCAACTCATCGCCATCACGGTAATTGCGATTCTGGCGGGCGTGAACTATGTCGGCGTTCGCTCCGGGGGCAATTTGCAGGTCTTGGTCACGTCGGTCAAGATGCTGCTGATTGCGGGAATCATTGCCGTGGGAATCTTTTCGCGTAAAGGTGATTTCTCGCATTTCAGGCAACACATCGCTAGCGCGGGGGGTGTAGCAGCTTTTTTTGCCGCTATGGTGAGTGCGTTGTGGGCCTACGACGGCTGGAACAACGTCAGCATGGTTTCGTCGGAGATTCGGGAACCCCAGCGCAACTTACCGCGCGCCCTCATCCTGGGGACCTCAATTGTGATCGTGACCTACATTCTTATTAATGCTTCGTATTTCTATGTCCTGAATCCACAGCGAGTCGCTCAAAGCCATCGCGTCGCCGCGGACGTGATGTCTAGCATTTACGGCAACGCGGCAGCCTCAGCAGTAACTGTCGCGGTTTTGATCTCGATTTTCGCTGCCCTGAACGGGTCTATCCTGTCGGGTTCCCGCGTGCCGTATGCCATGGCGCGCGATGGCCTGTTTTTTCGCGCGGCAGCGATAGTTCACCCGAAATATAAAACACCTGGCAATTCGATGATCTTGCTGTGTGCCTGGTCGTGCGTTGTCGTCCTGAGCGGCTGGTTCGACGATCTGTACAATTTCGTGATTTTCGGGAGCTGGATATTGTATTTATTGACCGCGATTTCCGTGTTTGTGTTGCGCAGAAAAAGCCCCGATATGGCGCGGCCGTACCGAGTGATTGGATACCCTTTCGTCCCAGTACTTTTCATTGGCATGGCAGCTTTACTCTTGCTCAGCACTCTGCACACGCGGCCGCGAGAATCTCTTATGGGTCTTGCACTTATGGCTCTTGGAATACCCTTCTATTTCTATTGGAAACGAGCCGGGATTAAAACTAATTCCAGAAAGAACTAAGTTTTTACGTTTTTCAGATGAATATCTGATTAGTACTGCTAGAACTAACTTCCTTTTCGCTAGTTCCCATGCATATTGTATTCCGTTCAAATACCAATTAAACTTCGTCTGAATCGTGCGCGTCATCGAGACGTAACGGTGCCCAGCGACATGTATCAGGGATAGCACCGTTCGTCGTGGTGCGAGGAGGAATCATTTTGGACGTAGATAAAATGCTCGCCGAGCTGCGAGTCGAGAGACAGCAGATCGAAGAGGCAATTCTCACCCTGGAGCGACTGGCGCGCGGTCGAGGACGCCGCCGGGGCCGTCCCCCAGCATGGTTGAAGGATGCAGCGGCCGCCGTCTCAATGAGTGAGGGCGGCGAAGCCGACCTGCTGAGCGCACATTCCGAGCCGAGACGCCGAGGCCGCCCACCGGGCAGCAAGACGAAGCACAACGCGCAGCCGGCCGAAGCTTAGCTGGCGATCAATAGAGCAGGTACGGTTTTCGTCGTATCGCGAAAAGTGAGGCTTGCGCGTCCGCTTGCGACCAGATGATGCTTGCGCCCTTTCCCGATGTGAGTTGCTCGATCATCTGACGATTTCCAATCAGGTATCTGCATTTTGCGAAATTGATTTTTCCAGGAAACAGTTTTTGCAGCGCGGCCGCAACCTCGATGCCCAAACGAACACTGTCAAACGCTTCCCGATCCGTGATCACAAATCGAATCCCGTCAACATCTCGGCCCGCGAAATTCGATGAGGTAGGCCGAAATCTCGTCGGATACACTCGCACCCCGGGAATAAATCGCGAGTTCAAGTATCGCGCGAGCGCCTCCCCATCCATCCAATCTGCGCCAATCTGCTCAAACGGCGCGTCCGTGCCGCGGCCCACCGAATAGTCAGTGTTCGCTTCCAGCATGGCAATGCCTGGATAGAGCAGCGCCGCGTTCAGGCTGCGCATATTAGGCGATGGATTCACCCATCTCAACGTTGTGGCATCGAACCAGTCGCCCCGCTCCCAATTCTGCATTTTGATGACGCGAAGGTCCGCGCCCCAATGCTGCTCGGCATTGGCCATCGTCGCCAGTTCACCGAAAGTCATACCGTGGCGGAGCGGTACGTCATAGCAGCCGGTAAACGAGTCCAGGTCTTTCTCCAGCAGCGGACCCTCAACGTGCACCCCGGTTATCGGATTCGGCCGATCGAGCACGTAGAAAGTCTTTCTGGCCTTTGCCGCCTCTTCGAGCGCGTACAACATCGTGCAGGAGTACGTGTAGAAACGCGCCCCGACATCTTGAATATCGAAGACAACCGCATCGACATTTCGCATCTGGTCTGCTGTCAAACGTCGCTGCTTAGGTTCATACAGGCTGATGATCGGCAGGCCGGTTTGCGGATCTCGCCCGCTCGCGACATCGGAATCCTGGGTACCGCTGATCCCGTGCTCGGGTGAGAAAAGACTGACGATCTGTATGCCGGCCGCCAGCATTGCGTCGATATTTCGATGCCCGTTCCGATCCAAGCCGGTCTGATTCGTGATAAGACCGATGCGCTTGTTCTTCAATTGCCCGAACCCATCCTGCTCGAGCGCGTCCAAGCCAGTCACGGTTTCAACGTCCCGGTTTATTACGCGATGAACGCCAGCGCCCGTTATCGTTTCGTTGTAGCCAGTAAGGGAAACCGCCTGCGGCGCTTCGATGCCGAACGATGCTGCTACCGCAGTCGCCACTCGCGATCGCAGAGAGCTCAGCGATTTGATTCCGTACGGATGCACAACATTCGTGAGAAGAATGATGAATGAATCGGTAGTCTGGTCAAGCCACATTTCCGTACCGGTGTACCCTGTGTGGCCGTACGACCCGATCGGATATAGTTCGCCGCGATTACTCGAGAACGGCGAATCCATATCCCATCCAAGCGCGCGCAGAATCGGTTGATCCGCAGGGCTGGCAGGTTCCGTAAATTTCTTCACGGTCATGGGCTGGAAGATCCGCACGCCATCCCGCTGTCCCATCCCCAGCATCATTTCTGCATATTTGGACAGGTCGTCGGCTGTCGTGAATAGACCGGCGTGCCCGGCGAGTCCGCCCATGAAACGCGAGGTTGGATCGTGTACCACGCCAAGAAGCGGTTGCCCTGTATCCTCGTCGATCTGCGTTGGCGCGATGCGCTCGCGCAGCGAAGCGGGCGGCTGAAATTGAGTGTCGTTCATACCAAGAGGCGCGAAGATCTCCTCATGCGCGAACTGCGCCAGCGTCATTCCGGAAACACGCCGGACAATCTCGCCCATAAGAATGAAGTTGATGTCGCTGTAAATGAAACGCGCTCCTGGGGGCGCAATCGGTATCGCAGTCAGCGCCTTCGCGATACCTGTCTCGTAGCCGCTCCAGCGCGGCTTCAAACTTACATCGGGCGGAAGGCCAGAAAAATGCGTCATTAGCAGCCGGATCGTGATGTCGCTTTTCCCGGCTTGAAATTCAGGCAGATATTTTGTAACAGGATCGTCCAGCCGTATCTTGCC
>JAVKSW010000096.1:0-8369 GCA_039583505.1 Bryobacteraceae bacterium
GTTTCGGTGAGCGCAAGGTTTAGGGATGGAACAGAAATGTTCCATGCAATGGGGTATCGGGCGCCGGAAGCGGGACTCTGCCATGTCTCGCCGGGTAACACCGAGAATTCGGATGCGGAGAGAAAATGCGCCTCGCCCTGCGAATCGACGTAGGTTGCCGAGGAGTAGGCATCCTGTTGTTGAGTAGTTCCCCTCAGGCGGTAGAGCATCAGCTCCTCGCGATTGGTCAGTTGAATGGCGAACCAGTCCCAACCGGCGAGCGTACTATTGCGCGGCTCGGTGAAGAATTCGTGGTCCATCCAGGCGAGTCCGGCAAGTGAGAACGAGGCGTTTTTCGACTGGAGCTCGCCTGTGGCGGCGAGGCGCGTGAACGAGATGTAATGCGAGGCTTCGGAAGGCAACGGGCCTTTTTCGCTGATGCCGTTCTGGCCGTTGATGACCAATGGTTTTTCAGGCTTGAGATGCAATTCCAGGGTGAACCGGTCGCACACAGCCTCGAGTCGCTGTTCTTGGGTGGTCAGCGAAACCCAGCGGACGCGCCAATTGCCGTTCCAGTACTGCTGGCGATCGCGACTGGCGCCCGCGAGTCCGGGTCCGGCGCGGTTCAGGCGCTCGGTGTGGTAGAACTCATGGCCATCGATGTCGCTCAATGCCAGGTGAGCCAGGTAGATTTGATCGGGCCGCCAGGTTTCGTCCGACGCGGCTGCTTGTTGCGCGGAGAGATGAATGGCTTCCCGGAAGAAAGTCAATTCGAATCCGAAGCGATGGCCATCGGCGGCACGCAGATTTCCGGTGTAGTACCACCACTCGGTCTGATAATCAGGGTGGTTGAAGTGATCGCGCGGAAATTCGTAATGATAGCCAGGGCGAGCCGCCTGCCATTGCGACGAGGCGAATGCCAACGCGACGAATGCCAACAGCACTAGCGGTCTACTCTTCATGAATGACCTCGATGGGATTCATGCGAGTGGCCATGCGCGCAGGATACAGACCGGCAAGCACAGTCGCGAGATAGACGCCCGTCAACGCGGCGAGCAGAACCAGGAATGGCCAATGGAATTGAATGGTCCATCCGAAGGATTGCTTATTGATGACGAAAATCAGAATCAGCGACAAGAGCGTGCCGAGGACCAGGCCGATGGCATTTGCGAGCAGACCAAGAATACCCGCTTCACAAAGAATGATTTTCCGGATTTGCGATTGCGCTCCGCCGAGAAAACGCAAGAGCGCAAACTCGCGACGACGGTCGATGACCATGGCCAGGAGCGCACCGGCGATGCCCACGACCGCAACGATGACAGCGACCGCTTCGAGAGCATAGGTGATGCGGAAGGTGCGATCGAAAACCTCGATGGCGCCTCGGCGCAACCTGCTGTTGGACGACACCATCACGGCGCGACCGCCGATTACGCGATCAATGGAGCTGCGCACGGCATTGGGATCGGCGCCAGGTTTCAGATAAACGGCGAGATTGGAAGCGGCCGGATCCGGCAGGTACTTCAGCAGAGTGCGACGGTCAAGCACGACGAAGCCGCGTTCCGTCGAGTAGTCGTAGTAGATGCCCAGAATCTTGAATTTGCGGATGGCGCCCGCGAGCGGGAGGTCGATTGTGCTTCCGGGGCGTACGTTGTGCTTATTCGCGAACGGTTCGCTAACGACGGCATAATCCCCGGTGGGCAGCTTCGACAGGATCGCTTCCCGGTTCTCGCCGGGCAGGAAGCGCGTGCTCGCCGAGTTCTGGATTCTACTGGTCTCTCCTCCCGCCAACGTAGCGGGCATTCCCTGGTAGGAGATCGGGTAGGCGCGAAAGCGATCGACAGCGGCGACCCCGGGCAGGCGCTCCACTGCGCCGGCGAGGTCGGCACCGAGGGTGGGGTGGCGATCGGAAGCGGACGAGCCGGCCGGGCGCAGATAGAAATCGGCCTTGAGCTGATCATTCATCCAAAGCCAGACCGTTTCGCGAAAGCTGCCGACCATAATGCCGACGCTGGCCATCATGGCGACCGCGGTGGCCAGAGCGGCAGTAAGAACGGAGGTCCGGGCGACGGAAGCGCGAAGCGAGCGCATAGCCAATAACGCTTCCACGCCCATAAGCTTTTCGATAATCCGGTTCGCCATAGTGGCGAAAGCCGCCACAATGTTCGGAATGGCGAGGGAGGTTGCGGCGATCAGGAAAAAGACGGCAATGTAGGCGAACACGGGCTGCCGGTTAACGGGAGGCATTTGGGAAAGCACGGCTGCCAGGATGAACATCAGCGCTGCCCAGAAAATCGCGCGCTTCGAACGCGCAGCCACGACGTATTGTTCGCGGCCCCGAGCCATGGCCTCCACAGGAGGTACCTGAGACGCCTCTAGGGCGGGAGCGAGTGCAGCCAGAATCGCGACGGCGATTCCTAGCGTGATTCCCGTGATGACGGCGCGGGGAGTGAGTGCGATGGGTCCTGGATGGCTGCTGACGTATAGCGACTGAACGGTATTGCCGATCAGCCGTACCGCGCCAAGCGCCATCAGACGCCCCATGAAAACTCCGCAAACGCTGCCTGCCATGGCAAAGAAGAGCGATTCGGCAAGGAAGCCCTTCGCGACCATGGCGCGAGTGATGCCGAGCGCCCGCAGGATGCCGATTTCGGTTCTGCGCCGAACGACCGAGATAGAGATCGTGTTGTAGATGAGAAACGCGCCGACGATCAGCGCAATATAGCTAAGCACGCCGAGGTTCCAGCGAAACGCCGTGAGCATTTTGCGGTTCTCGTTCGTGCGCGAGCCTTGCGGGTCGACGCTGACGGACACCGGCAGCTGCTTTTGGATGATGCTGCGCCAGTACTCCAATGAGCCGCCGGGCGGCACGCGCACGTCGATGCTGTCGAGCTTGCCCGTTTTTCGAGTAACTGTCTGGGCAAGACCAATGTCGGCCACAATCACGTTATCCTCGCTGATTTCACCCCGGCGCGGCTTCAAAATGCCGGCCACAGTAAACGGATGCGGCGTGTCATTGATCAGCAGGTCGACGCTCTGGCCAGGGTGGAGGTTGAGGGCTTGGCCTACCCAGATGGAATCCGCCGCCGCAAGCTGGTCGATAATGGTGTGCTCTTCCGCTTTGGCGTGGCTGACGAGATCCACACCGATAAACGGCAGCGCTTCGCCTTTTCCGTTGATGGAGGCGAAATCTTCTATGCGCGGCGAGAAGTCGAACGCGTAGGGCAATTGAACCAGACCGCCCAGCAGTTTTTCGTCAACGCCGCCGGCGCCGGTGATGACGAGATCGGATTTGCCGGTCAGCGATTCGAGGGACGAATGAAAGCTGCCCGCGGCGGCTTGTCCGGCGAGATCGATTGCGATCACGACTGCCACGCCCAAGGCGACTGCGAGCACTGTCAACGTGGTTCGGATGGGCTCACCGATGAGCGGGCGCAGAATGAGCCGGCGGAAGAGAACTAATGCGAAGCTCATCCGAGCTGTCCCGCCGCTTGCGGCACTTTTGCCTGTACCATGCGGCCATCGCGCAGATGTACGACGCGATCAGCGATGGCGACCGATTCAGCGCCGTGCGTGGCGATGACCACAGCGACGCCGAACTCGCGGGCCGTGAGATAGAGCAGATTCTGAACGATTTCGCCGGTCGCGGTATCCAGATTGCCAGTGGGCTCGTCGGCGAGGAGAAGGCGTGGATCGTGGACCAGAGCCCGCGCAATGGCGACGCGTTGTTGCTGGCCTCCCGAAAGCTGGTGCGGCAAGCGGTTCGCATAGTCTGCCATCTCGACCCAGCGCAGACGTTCCAGGGCTGTAGAGCGCGCCTGTTTCCGCCTTCCGAGCAAAAGCGGGAGCTCCACATTCTCCACCGCAGTCAACGTATGCAGCAACTGGAAGGATTGAAAGACGAACCCGACTTTCTCGCGCCGCAAGCGGGTCAGCTCGGCGTCGTTCAGTCGAGTCGTGATTTGCCCGTCCAGAAGCAGCTCCCCTGACGTGGGGAAGTCCATCCCGCCGCAGAGATTCAAAAGCGTCGATTTGCCGCATCCGCTTCTGCCAACCAAAGCGACGAACTCTCCACTTTCGATTTCGAGCGAGATGTCGTGCAACGCGAGAACGGGGGCGCCTTCGGCCTGATAGAGCTTGGTGACCTTGCGAAGTTCGAGAAGAGCCATCCTCTTTCAGGATCGTATGCGCCGGATTCGTTACACTCGGGGCGTGGCAAGAATCCTGGTGACCGGGGGAGCCGGTTACATCGGCTCACATACGCGGTATTTCCTCGAGAAGCAAGGCCATTCGGTGCTGGTTGCCGACGACCTGTCGCGCGGCTATCGCGAGGCTGTTCCCGAACAGATCCTGCGGGTGATCGACGTGCGCGAGACCGGTAAATTGACTCAATTGCTCGCCGACGAGCGGATTGAGGCGGTCATTCACTTTGCGGCGTTCATTGCGGTGGGCGAATCGACGCAGGTTCCTGAGGTGTATTTCGCGAACAACGTGGGCGGTTCACTTTCACTCTGCGAAGCCATGATGCGCGCGGATGTGAAGCATGTGGTGTTTTCTTCGACCGCCGCGGTGTATGGCATTCCGCAGCGCGTGCCCATCACGGAAGACGAGCCCTACGCGCCCATTAATCCCTATGGGGAATCGAAGGTGATGGTGGAGACCGTGCTCGATTGGATGGACCGCTATCGCGACCTGCGTGGCATCCGGCTACGCTACTTCAATGCCTGCGGAGCGGAACCCGAAGCCGGATTGGGCGAGCGCCACGAGCCGGAGACGCACCTGATTCCGCTGATTCTGCGGGCGGTTCAAACGGGAAAACCGGTCACGCTGTTCGGAGACGATTACCCGACGCCGGACGGCACCTGCATTCGGGATTATATTCACGTCAGCGATCTCGCCGAGGCGCACATCCTGGCTTTGGAACATCTTCTGGGAGGCGGGAAATCGGACGCTTTCAACGTAGGGACGGGAGCGGGTCACTCGGTAAAGGAAGTGGTTGCCGCCGTCGAACGGGTGACGGGAAAGAAAGTGCCGCATACGATGGGGCCGCGGCGGGAAGGCGATCCACCCAGCCTCGTTGCGGACTCGCAGAAGCTGCAATCGGTTCTCGGGTGGCGTCCGAAACGTGTGGACCTGGACCGCATCGTCGCGGACGCGTGGCAGTTCGCGCAGAAGCAGACCTGAGCCGGCGGCTTCGCGGCGCCGGTTATCGGGTCAGCGCCTGAGGATCGAGAGCGTAACTGATCGCGCGGTCCCAGGTAGTAAACCGATAGACTCGAATGCCCGGGACCCACAAAATCCAGGTGTGCCCGCGTTTATACACTTTTGGCTTCATTTGTTTTACAGCTTTAATGAATAGTAAAGCTGTTATCGGCCGAATCTCAAGAGAAATAGAGTACTAGATGGATAAAATTCCACGGGGCGCCCGCGGAGTGAACCCGGGGAACACGGTTGCGATGTCCCGGTTGCCCATCTGCTTCGTCACCAGCTCGGAAAGCACGGCACGGAAGTCGGTGGTTACGTTCAGATCGCGACCTTCATAGAGTTGCTCGCGCTCCAGGCCCGGCCAGTCGCCATACACTCTTCCGCCGCGAACGGGTCCGCCGAGGACGAACATGAGGTTCGCATGCCCGTGATCTGTCCCGCGGTCGCCGTTCTCTTTGACCGTCCGGCCGAACTCCGACATGGTTACGACGGTGATGTCGGCCATGCGGTCGCCCATATCCTGGGAGAAAGCAGCTAGTGCATCGCCGAAATCGCGCAGTAAGTTAGACAGTTGGCCGGTGTGTGGCTGCGGTCCGACTTCATTGACGTGCGTGTCCCATCCGCCCACGTCGGTGAAGGCTACCTCCAGGCCCACATCGGCCTTGATGATACGCGCAATCTGCTCCAGGCTCTTGCCCAGGCGTCCTCCCGGATAGTGCGCCTCATTTGCAGGCGTGTAGGGCCTCTTCTGGATCGACTCCATGATTTTGATGGCATCGAACGTTTCGCGCCCGGTGCCGTTCAAAACCTGGTCGGCACTGGTGCCATACATGCTTTCAAACGTCGCGGCCACGCGGGCGTCCTTCACTTGAAAATCGTTGATGTTGTCGATGGAGAGCGCCTCGTTTTTCCCACGCAGGGTGCGAGGAAGGTCAGGACTGAGACTCACCGCGCGCAAGGGCGAGGGTTGCGGTTGCGGTCGCATGGCGCGATTCAGCCAACCATCGAGCGTAGCCTTCAGGCCGGGTGTTCCGGATTCCATGTAGTCCTGCGCATCGAAATGCGAGCGCGTAGGATCGGGTGAGCCGACCGCTTCGATAATGGCAAGCTGCTGCTTGTCCCACAGCGGCTTAAGAGAGCGCAGGGACGGATGCAGGCCAAAGCGGCCGTCGAGGTCGATCGCGCACTCATCAGTTCCGTTGGGTCGCGGAATCGCAAGGGTGGGGC
Source organism: Bryobacteraceae bacterium (assembly GCA_039583505.1). Lineage (GTDB taxonomy): Bacteria > Acidobacteriota > Terriglobia > Bryobacterales > Bryobacteraceae > Bog-105. Next base: position 6,409 of record JAVKSW010000096.1, read on the forward strand.
GCAGAGAGTAATAGGCCGGCTCGCCGTGAGGAATCACGACGTTCAAACCGTCAACAGCGCCGCGTTGAAAGATGGCGATAAGAATCTTCTTCCGCTCCGACGGTGCCTCCTTGGCATAGAGCGCGCGACCAAGCCAGGTGGGAACGGAACCGACGCCGAACATCGCCAGCGCGGAACTCTTTAAAAACAATCTACGGGAGGGCATTGAATACTCCTTTAACGGCGCTGGAATTCCGGCGAGCCGATGACCAGGCCGGCGACCAGGCTCGGCACCTGCGGCGGCCCTGCCTTGGCGTTTTGGGTTAGCTGCTTTTGCAGATCCGGGTCCTTGAGCATCTTCTCAATGGCACCGGCTGTCTGCTCACTTGGATCTGTTCCGAGAATGGACCGCGCCAAGTCCATCGGATCTCGATCGGCAAGGGAATGCCATTCGGCAACATCGACCTTAACGCCGGGGACACGGTTGTGCGCGAGGGCAAGCGCGAAGTTCATGCGGTCCAGCAAGCCGGCCGAACTCACCCATTCGGCGTTCGAGCTGGAATAGCCGGTAGGCTCGATCTTGCGATAGAGAGGCTCTCCGAGCTTTTGCAGCTCATTGACCAGCAGGAAGGCGGAAGTGACGTCGGCGTTGGTGGCACGTACCGCGCTGACAACCATCTCAAAGGGCGTCTTCATCTTCGCGTGGTAGGCCCCTTCCGACCAGAATTCAGGGGAGGAAACCATAGTGCGCATTACCTCGCGAAGATCTCCGTTGCTCTTTTTGAACGTCTCGGCCATGCGGTTGACCAGCGACGGGGGAGGATCGTCGGCAACAAAACGTTTGGCCAGCTTGAACGAAATGAAATGCGCGGTCGCCGGATGATGGGCGAGTATATCGAGCACCTTCAACCCGTCGTTCATACCGCCACCGGCGGGAATCACGTGCCCAAGAACGAGCTTTGGCCCCTTGTCGTGCATTCTGTCGTTGTATTCGAATGCGCCGCCCTTGCGCGGACCGGCAATGGTCCAACCGGTGAAACAGCGCGCCACTTCGATGACATCCTTCTGCGTATACCCACCGTCCACGCCGAGCGTGTGCAACTCCAGAAGCTCGCGTCCGTAGTTTTCGTTCAGACCGCGCTTGTTCTTCTGGTTCGGACGAAATTGGTTAGCGACGGCCTCTAGGCCGACCGATTGCCAGTTGTCGAGATAGAACAACATGGCGGGACTTTTCGCAGTGGCGAGCAGAAGGTCGTAGAACTTTCCGAACACGTGCGGGCGGATTGCTTCCCGCTCGTAGCTGGGAACCAGGTAGTGATCCGCGCCTTTGTTCAGGAAGACGTTGAAATGGTTGTACCAGAAATCGACCAGCAGTTCCTCGAGTTGATGGTTGCTGTAGATAGCGCGTAACAGCTTGGCTTCACTCAGATCCATCGCGACGACATTCTGCGGATTCACCGAGAGCATCAACTCCCGGCGAAAATCGACGGGAGCCAGCACGAACAGCTGTTGCCGTTCGCGCGGCCGGAGCGCCCAGACGAAATCCAACCTCTTTTCGGGCGGAAGCGAGGCGAGCAGATCTCTCTTCTGGTCGGGTTTTCCATTTCGCAGGACGTCGATTTGTTCAGGCGTCAGAACATCGGAAAGCTTCACCCTGAGATCCAGATCTGAATCATCATTTGGATTCTGCGGGCTGGCCTGCGCGGCCGCGTCTCGCTTCTGAAGGTAACGGTCCGCCAAACGCACGACGATGGCGCGCAATTCCGGATCGTCCGGCAGTTGTCCTCGCCCACGAGCGAAGGCGGCGATCATCTGCGGAGAAGGATAGTGAGCGTACGTCTCGTGGATGCTCATGCGCAACGATTCGAGGGGAGCCAGGCGCTGCTCGAGCATGGGGTTCTCGGGCACACGTTCGGGATGAAGCTCGAAATCCAGCCACTTGTCCAGGCCTATCTGCCGCAAGTGGTCGAGGTCTCCAGGCT
>JAVKSW010000097.1:0-8343 GCA_039583505.1 Bryobacteraceae bacterium
GCAGCAGGCCGGCGAAGTTGAGCGCAGCCACCTGTGGGCCAATAAATCCATCCGCCATCACGGCAAGCGCAATCAGCAACATGATGGCCTGGGCATATCGACGAATTCCTGGCAGTCGCGCCGCGTCAAATTGGAATCGCACGCGTGCCGGCGGTCTCACACGGCTGATGCGCTCACTCCCGATATGCTGCCTCGCACTTCCTGAAACCACCCGCATCGTAAACCGGATCGCCGGCAGGATATAAATCAGCGATCCCGGCACCCACATGATGACTCCCGCGAGTATCTGGTCATCTTGCGCCGTCATCCCGCTGGCGCGAACAGCAGCGTAGCTTGGGTAGAGCAGAATGCCGGAGAAGACAAAAAATGCCGAGAGCGCAGTGTTAAGGACATCGGCGAACAACAAGTACGGGATGCCAATCCATTCCGGCCATCGACTCTTGCCCGGGCCGGGCTGGACCACGGGCCACCAGAACAAGATGCCCGTCCAAAAAAATGACGCATGCTGTGTCGCGTGCCAGGCGGGCGATCCCAGCGCCAATTCATAGATCTTCGGCAGGTGCCAAAAGATTGTACTCACCGCAAACGCAAGCCAGGCCACCGGTGGAGAAACCAAGAGTGTTGCAAAGCGGCGTAGCGCCGGCCAGGCGAGGAACGGCCCTAATCCTTCCTTCACGAAACCTTTCGGCAATCCGCGCAGCAGCGGCAGCACCGGGCCGCCGAGTAGCAGCAGCGGGGGCGCGACCATCATGAGCAGCAAATGTTGCGCCATGTGCGCGGAAAGAAACAGGCTGTCGAAAGCATCGAGCGGAGATTCGAGGGCAAGAAACAGAACGGCGAGCCCGGCAACAAAAGAGCCGAGCCGCGCGTAATCTCGTTCACCCCTGATCAGACGGCGGCCGCGAACCCAGCCGCGCAGATAGATGAAAGCTGTCGCGAGCAGAATCGCGATGACACGCCAATCGAGGCTCCAGGAAGCGAGCGCGGCGTTGACAACAGAATCCACGATTTACTTCTTCAGGCGATCCAGCGGCGGTCGCACGACCGCGAAGTCTCGCGGCAGCTTATTCTGTGGCTTAGCCGAAGGCCGCACGGGCGGTTTGGTGCGCGGCGCTAAGGTCTGCATGAAAGAAACCAGCGCCTCCACTTCCGCCGGGCTGAGCTTCTTTCCGTATGCGGGCATATTTCCACCGCCTTGAATTACCTGCCGGACCATCTCTTCCCGCGTCAGGCGCGTCGCCACTGTATCCAGCGCCGGACCACGTTGGCCGCCAGTCCCCCCCAGCGCGTGACAATTGCGGCATTGTTTGTTCTGAAATACCAACGCCCCATGCATCTCGAGCGGCGTGCGGCCCCTCAAAAATTGTGGCGGAACCGGATCGCCGCTCCATGCTGACATATGCGGAGACCAGGGCGATGTCTCGCCCATGTATGTGAGAACTCCAATCACCAGCATGATGAAGACAACTGACAGGACTGCGACCGGCCGCCGGCGTGCGCTCTTCTCGCCCGTTCCCGAGATGAAGGGCAGCGCGAGCAGGAACAGAATCATTACGGTCGGAGCCGCAAACAGAACCAGGACCTCCATCCAGTCCGGCAACAGCGCTAACGAAGCGAAGATGGAGAGGAAATAAAAATCCGGGCGCGGATTGGTATCGACGAGCGTAGGATCCGGCCGTCCTCCCGGGCCCTTCGGACCAAAAACGAGCGCGCATCCTAGAATGCCGACGATCACGATAGCCGCGAAAATCAGGTCTTTGCCGATGGCATGCGGCACGAAGGGGACACCTTCTTTCCTCAAAATGTCCGCGTACTCGGCGTCGTAGGTGTTTTTGTGAACCGGATGCCCTGGCTTTGGATACTCGTTGATGCCCTTGGTCAGAACCAGCCGCAAGTGCATGCTCACGATGGCGATAATCAGCCCCGGAATGATGAATACGTGCAGCGTGAAAAAGCGGGAGAGTGTTTCGCCCGCTATGATGGGCCCGGCCAGCAGCAGATGCACCAGTTGCGAGCCGATCAAAGGTACGCGCCCGGTGATGGACGCCCCAATCGTCAAACCCCAATACGCGTCCTGATCGAAGCGCATGACTTGCCCGGTAAACGCCATCGCCAGCGTGCACAGCAGGAGAAACACGCCGCTGACCCAGGTCAGCTCTCGCGGATATTTGTAAGCGCCGAACAAGAAGACCTGAATCATGTGCAGCGTCATGATGAAGACCATGAAATTCGATCCCCAGTTGTGCACCGCGCGCAGGTACCAGCCCCAAAATTGCGCGTGATTCAAATATTGAAGGCTGGTCCATGCTTCATTCGTAGAAGGAATATAGACGAACGCCAGGCAAGCGCCCGTGATGATCTGAATCACGAAGCACAACAATGTGGCGCTTCCGAATACATAAAACCAACTCCCAGCGCTCGCGGGAACCTCATGCCCCGCTGTCGAGGCGTATAGGGCGGTCAAATGCAATCGATCGTCCAGCCAGACCGCTGCCGTTCTAAGCCATCTCATGCGAATATCTCCCGCTACCTACACAGGGTTCGAGAGGGTTGGCATTTCGCCGCCCTTCACCCACAGTTCGCCGTTCGCCAGCTTGTAGGTGTATTGAAATAATCCCCGCGGCGGCGGTCCCGCTGCGCGAGCGCCGTCTTCGTAGTAAGCGCCGCCATGGCACGGGCACAGAAACAGTCCAGCCTGTTCGAACCAGCGCACCGGGCATCCTAAGTGCGTGCAATTGATTGCGAACACTTGAAACTGTTTGCCTCCGACATGCCGCACCCAGCAAGGAATATCTGCCGTTTGTCCGTCCCACGGGCGCGTGTATGGATTTCGATACGTTGCAATGCGCGTCGTCTGCTCTGGAAAGGCCTCAATACGGCCGAGCGAAATCCAACTGCGCGGATCCTTTCGCTCGACGAAACTGGAAAACACAAATCCGATCAGCGGCACCGCCAGCAGAAGGCCCGCCGCCACATTCACCGCCACACCTGCCCCAAACATCCAGTCCCGCCGCGTGGGATCGAGTGTTTTGTCTTTGCCTTTGTCCTCTTCTCGTTCAGCTCCGCTCATTTACCGCCTCCCTGACTGCTGCTTCCCTTCCCTTTATTGCCCTCGTTTTGCTGCTGATGCGGGCTGCCCGGACCGTTTCCACTTCCCTCATTGCCTTTCGTCATCGCGCCTGCTTGTCCGGCCCCGTTTTCCACCGCGTGTGCGGTCTCGTTAGGGCCTTGCGGCCGCAGCGAAACCAAATAAGCCACCAGATCCGAAATGTCGTGGTCGCTGAGGGCGTGCCCCATATTCAGAATCCGGTAATCCGGCATGCCCAGATCCGGTCGTCCTTCGATAATCGAAGTGCGCAGCACCTGATCGCTGACAAGTTGCAGAAATGTTCCGTCGGTCACCGAACCGATTGGAGCGCGTGGCCCGTGACACATGTAGCAATCTCTCGCGAAGAGCTTTTGGCCGCGGCCCGGATCTCCAGTCTCGCCTGCCGCATACGAAGGAAGCGTCGCGCCGTGGAAGCTGGCCGGCCGGGCCCATTTTTGTTCGATCGCATTCACCAGCGCCGTAATCTGCTTCCCGGTGAGCGGACCGCCCTTACTGCGGCCCCACGCGGGCATACCGGTACCCGGACGCCCGTTCTCGATGGTGTTTTGCAGGACATTCTTGGGGATGACGGCAAGATACAGCGGATCATTGAGCGGCCGAGCTGCTCCATTCTTCCCATCCGCGCCATGGCAGCCGGCGCAGTTCTCTCCGTACAGCGTTTGGAAATCCGTGATGTCTTGCGACGATGGCGGCTCGGGTTTTGGTTTGCCCGGCGGTTCACAACTAGCGACAGACAGGACTAGCAGCGCGGCAGCGGTTTGAAAGTACGCGCGGACGCTCATCCGCGATCTTCCTCGTCCGCCGATCGCACCCCAGGCGCCTCGACAAAAGCTCGTTCGGCAAGTGACCACGACTGCATCGTCTTGATGCTGGTGCTGCGTGCAACCACGTAGCCGCAGACCAATCCGAACCCGAGTTGGCACGCCACAAACCAGGGCCAACTGATCCGTTCGTTCAGCACCGGATTGACGATATTCAGAGCTGTCGCAACCAATCCGCTCCAAAAGAGCGGCATCAGAATTCCCGCCCAAAACGGAGCGTATTTCGGGAACATCGGCAGCATTACCGCATACACAATCCCCACCAGAATCGAAATCACCCCGTGTCCGATCAGCGCCGCGACGAACGGCAGGCCATGGAAAGCCCTCAGTTGTTCCAGCGATGCATTCCCCAGGTCTGGAATGACCGCTCCCGCAAGCAAGTTGATCGGGTACCAGATACTATGCTGCGCAATCAGGCCGTATAAACAAGCCAGCCCGGCCATGGCGGTAGCTCCCGCCAAGCCGCCCCAGAATCCCGCCGAATACGGGTGAACTTCTTCCGGTATGCGTACGCGATGCTTCGATTCGCCAGCTTTGAGCCGCACGACGGAGCGCGCTTCCACCAGTATCGGCGCGGGCCGCAGCGCCGGATCCACGGGCACTTCCTCATGCTCCTCGCGCGGTATAACGTTGTGCCACCAGCCGAGCGCTGCCTGAAACGCGATAACCAGCCCCACGACGCTCACCACCCAATGGGTTACCAGCCCCGCAAGCAGCAGCGTAAGCCCGAACGAGAAAACCATCGGCCAGAAGCTGGGCGCCGGCAACTCGATATGCGTCTGCTCCGTTCGTTGTCCCGCTTCGCCGTGATGAGTTTCCTGTGACATGCGAGCGATCCTCTATCTGCCGATGATGTAGACGACGGTGAAAACGATAACCCAGACGGCATCGACGAAATGCCAGTACCACGATAGAAACAGAACCCGTCTCAGCTGTGTTTGAATGGGGAATCCGCGCAGAGTCGCGGCCAGTACGATCGAGAGAAAGGTCAACCCTACGATCACGTGGCTCGCGTGTAATCCAACCAGCGAATAGAATGTGCTTCCGAACAGGTTGGTGCTGATCGTCAGGTGGTCTTCGTAAATCAATTTGCGCCACTCCATCCCGGTCGCAAACAGGAAGTACGCGCCTAATCCAATCGTCAGGGCCCACCAGAGCTTGAAACGCCCGAGTTCATTTTTCTTGAGCGCGTGCTCCGCAAAGACGACGGTCAAGCTACTGGAGAGAAGGCACACCGTCGCCAATACAGGAATGTCTAGAACGTCTTTCGGGTACGGTCCGGTCGCGCTTTTACCGATGTAGATCAGGTACACCGCGACGAACATCGTGAACAATGATGTTTCGGTGATGATCAGGAAGATGATGCCGATAGTGCCGCGATCGGGAAGTTTCCACTCCCGCTCCATCGAGAGAGCATCGGCCGCAACTAGGTGTCCTTCTGCCATGACCCGGCTACTCGAACTTCCAGTCGGGATCCTGTGGATGTTTGAGGTCCCACAACGGCCGGCTGCTGCGAACAACCGGAAGCTTCTCAAAGTTATATTCGGGCGGCGGAGAGGTGGTGGCCCACTCGAGCGTCCAGGCATCCCAGGGATCGTCACCGGCCGGTTCTCCATGCCTTGCGGATCGCAAGACGTTCCAGATGAAGCAGAGAATACCGGCGGCCTGGAAGATCACGCCAATAGAGGCGATCAGGTTCCATGCCTCCCACCCGCGGCCCGGTGCATACGTGTAGATTCGCCGCGGCATGCCCAGCATGCCGGCCCAATGCAGCGGGATGAAGGTCATGTTGAAGCCGATACAAAACAGCCAGAAATGCCATTTGCCGAGCTTGTCGTTCAGCATCGCCCCGATCGCTTTGGGAAACCAATAATAAACGCCCGCAAAAAATCCGAAGACCAGGCCGCCGACCAACGTGAAATGGAAGTGCGCCACCACGAAATACGAATCGTGAAGCTGCCAATCGAACGGCGCAACGGCCAGCATGATGCCGGTGAGTCCGGCCATCAGGAACTGCAGAAGAAAGCCGCAGCAAAACAGGAGCGGCGTGGCAAAACGGAGTTTCCCGCCATACATGGTGGCAGTCCAGTTGAAGATCTTGATGCCGGTTGGCACGCCCACCAGCATGCTCGAGGCGGCGAAAAACGTGTTCGACCACGAACTCATCCCGACGGCAAACATGTGGTGCGCCCATACACCCATGCTTATGAAACCGATGGCAACCACCGCGCCCACCATCGCCGGGCGACCGAATAAGGGCTTTCGCGAGAAGACTGGAATTACCTCCGACAGAATGGCGAATGCGGGAAAGATCAGGATGTAGACTTCAGGGTGTCCGAAAATCCAGAACAAGTGTTGCCATAGAACGGCGGACCCGCCTGCCTGCGTATTGAAGAAGTTCGCGCCCAGATAGCGATCGAGCAACAGCATGATCTGTGCGGCCGAGAGTGGCGGCAGAGCAATCACGATCATCCAGGCATCGACCAGCATGACCCACACGAACATGGGCATTCTGCTGAGGGTCATTCCGGGACAGCGCATTGACAACGTGGTGGCAATCACGTTGATGGCACTGGCGATGCTTCCGAGCCCGGACACCAGCACGCCTAAAGCCCAGTAATCCGTCGCATGGCCGCGCGAGAACGAGCGTTCCGTCAAGGGCGCATAGGCAAACCAGCCAACATCGGGAGCCGAGCCGTCGCCCGACAGCCCGCCGCCTCCGAAATAGCTGTAATAGAGCAGCAGCCCTCCGAACAAAAAGATCCAGAACCCGAACGCGTTCAGCCTTGGAAATGCCATATCCCGCGCGCCGATCATCAAAGGCACGAGATAGTTCGAAAGCCCCGCTACAATGGGCATGCCAACCAGGAAAACCATCGTCGTCCCATGCATCGTGAACAGGCGGTTATAGGTATCCGGACCGACTACATGGCCGTTCGGGAACGCCAGTTGCATTCTCATCACTGCCGCCATCAGTCCAGCGACGATTAGAAACAACAGCGCCGCCGTAATGTACATCAGTCCGAGCCGTTTGTGATCGACCGTCGCCACCCACGTGTAAAGCGACTGGGAGAAAGAGAACTCCGGCTCGTTCGCTTTCGGATGCTCCAGTGGGTAATCGATTGTCGCCATAGCGCTTCGCTTATTTCAACGACTGCAAATAGGACACAACCCGATCGAGTTGTTTGTCGGTCAATTTCATGCTTGGCATGAAGCAGCCCGGCTTGGCTTGTTGCGGATCATTGACCCACGCACGCAGATCCTTGGCGTTGTTTGTCAAAACGCCCGCCGCCAGCGTCTGCCGGCTCATCAGATGCGTAAGGTCGGGTCCAAACTTGCCAATCGAAGGCGTACCTTTGATGGTGTGACAATTGACGCAAGCCAGCGACCCGAATGCCGCTTTGGCATCGCCGACTTGGGGATTGTCGGCAGCAGGCTTTTGCTGGTCAGCCGCCCACGTCTTGAAATCGCTCGGCGATTCAGCGATCACACGAAGAAGCATGTTGGCGTGCTGGGTTCCGCAGTACTCGGCGCAGTTACCGATGTAAACGCCCGGCTGGCGCGGATCGATCCAGGTGTAATTCGTGCGGTTCGGAATGAGGTCTGTCTTTCCCGCAAGCTGTGGTACCCAGAAACTATGGATAACGTCCATACTCTCGAGGCGTAGGTACGTTGCGGTTTTACCATCCGGACTTGTGGGCACATGGATTTCGTTCGCAGTCACGATTCCGTAATCGGGGTACACTACTTCCCACCACCACTGATGCCCGATTAAGGTGATCTTCAGAGTCGATGGAGGCGGGCTGGCATTTTGTATGCTCGCGATGACACGCGCGGACACACCGATCAATACGAACACGATCAGAATGGGAATGACGGTCCAGGCTGCCTCGATTTGATTGCTGCCGTACACCTGGGCGGGCTCTTGCCGGCTCTCATCGTCCGTCCGGCGACGGAAGCGCACGATTGTAAAGACGATCAAAACGCCGACAACGACAAAGATGACTGCGGTGATCGCAAGCGTCAGCAGGGCGATATTGTGTTCGGCGGCGGCCGGACTGGCTAGAGGCTTAAAGATGTTCGCGACGCGGTGCTCGGCCACTCCTGGTACTTGAACCTGTAGCAAAGCGGCGGCGGCATGCACGAAGATCAATATCCTCTCTATTGCGTCGGCAATCTCTTACTGTACTCCGATGCCAGAAAAGACTCCGCACGCATTTCTACCGAAGCCGATAAGGAATTCATGCCCACGCTTTCAAGCCTTTCGAAACTTGTGTTGAGTCCTCTCCACGATATGATTGAGGGCACTAATATGCCCCTCGATGCGCCACAGCGGGAACTCGAAGGAATCGTGATACTGGATCTACAGGGCCGGATCGTAGTGGGCCCCGAGGCAACCGAACTGCGCCGCAA
>JAVKSW010000098.1:0-8329 GCA_039583505.1 Bryobacteraceae bacterium
CGCGTTTCCCGTAGAAGCGGAAAAGCGGCGCTGCAAATAGGGTAAGTTTCGCCCCTGCTAAAATTCTTGTTGACATGCGACACGTGGCGGGTTACATTGCGGGATGATAAAGAGTTTTCGCCACAAGGGATTGAAACGGCTGTTTGAGCAGGACGACCCGAGCGGCGTGAACCCGGAACACGTTGGGAAGCTTAAAGACATTCTGGCGACCCTTCACGCCGCGCCTACGGTTCGCCATATGGACTTGCCCGCATTTCGGCTTCATCGGCTCAAGGGCGACCTAAAAGGCTTTTGGGGCGTGACAGTACGCGCCAACTGGCCGGTGATTTTTCACTTTGGCACCGACGCCGAGGACGTTGATTATGTCGATTACCACTAGACAGGGAGAACGACCCATGCCTATGAAAAACCCGCCGCACCCCGGCGATGTTGTGTTGCAGGAGTGCATTGAGCCTTCCGGCTTGACCATCACGCAAGCAGCGGACGCCCTCGGCGTGACGCGCAACACGCTTTCCGAACTGGTAAACGGCAAGCGCGGCATATCCCCCGAAATGGCGGTGAGAATAGCGAAGGTTTTCGGCGGTACTGAGGAAGGCTGGCTCATTCAGCAAGCGCAGTACGAGCTTGCCCATGTTCGCCGCCACACTTTCAAGAACTTGAAACGGCTGGAATTGGTTTAGCCTTCGTTCTTATGGATACGCCGCTAATCGTTGCGATCCTTTCCGCCGCCGCCGCTATCGTCGTTCCGGCGATCAGTTTTTATCTGACCAAGAGCAAGGAACGGCAAGCCGCGGGCGTGATGATGCTGCGCAGGACTTCAGCAAAGAATCCCTTGGCATGGACAGGTTCACGCTTAACGAATGGCAGAATTACAAATGCCGTCAGCTTTGAAGTGCCAGCGCCCTCGGTCAGTGTGACGGTTCCAATGGTGATTGGGTCGTTGCCATTGTCTCCACCGCCAATTGCGCCGCTCTCAGGTGCGCCGGAAACGATGCCGAGGTATTGGCAGTTCTCGCGGAAGATTTTGGCAAACAGCTCGTGCGTTTCCGATTCGAGCCCAAATTCCTTCCTTGGGCGCGCCTACCGCCCGACGAACTTCATCGCTATCCCAAGGATTGCCGCCGTTGTGTTCCTTGATGGCAGCCGGAATGTCCAAGGCCTTTTGTAGTGTTGCTCTCGGAAATGGCCATCTAACAGTTCTCTTTGCCTTGGCATCCGCTTCCTTTGTGGCTTTCTTCGTAGCCATACGTGCCTCCTTCTGGGCAGATACGGTCATGCTGTCCCCGGTATGTCGCACTCTACACTGTCATTTCATATAGAGTCGTTCTTTCTTGGGATTGCGGGCACCCCTTGGGCCGCCGAACAAACCATGTTGACGGGAAGTCGCCATGTCGCGCATTTGATTTATCGACTTGGCTCTTGAAGGGACGGGGCAATCGGGACATTGCCGGAATTCCGACGGCTTTGAGTCGAATGTCCAGCTTGCCGACCATGCTGGAAGTGATCCGGACACAATCAAAAGACAGCGTTTCGCTCGACTTGTACGATAACCGACTTGCGACCGGCAGCTCCGCAAACGTCGCGCGGCGGCTTTTTCGAGCACTACGGTTGCAGATTTCAGGAGATTGGTTAGCGCGATAGCACCTATTTTCATCAGTGCTGCGCAATGCGGCGATGATTTTTAAAGCCGCGTTAGGCCTTTCGCGGAGATTTGTCGCTTAGAAATATGAGACGGCTCGCCCGTCCCAATTCCATCAGCGAGGTTCGCAATGTGGCACAGACGAAACGCTTCTGCCGGATTAGTGGTCTGCTTGACCCTGGCGGCAGCAGGAGCAGGAACTTGCCAGGCCGGAAGCTTCGGCCCGCCGGTTACTGCAGACGGATACACCTTCAATAACTTTGATTTTCCGGATAGTGGCAGCCTGGCTGGAGCAGGTACTACCGTAAACGGAATCGCAAACAACGGAACTGTCGTCGGATTCTCCACCGACAATAACGGCAACTTGCTGAATGGCACCCGCAACGCAAATGGCTCCTTCACGTCGCTCGATTTAGGAGCAGCCGGCAATTCCATGGCGAACGGCATCAACAGCGCCGGCAGTATCGTCGGGCAGCAGAACGGATTCGCGTTCTTTCTCCCGAACGGAGGGGCTCCCCAGCCGATCTTCCCGGCGTCCGCCGGTTCGTCGACCGCTTTCGGCATCAACGACAAGGGCAACATCGTTGGCCAGTATTCGACGGCTGGGAGTAACCCGGGCTTTTTCCTCTCTGATGCTTCCGGCAAAAACCTGATCACGATCAATGCGCCGCCCCCCTCGGCGAATACTGTCAATGCGCAGTCCGTCAATGACAATGGCCTCGTTGTGGGCTTCTTTGTCGGATCCGACGGTCAGTACCACGGATTCCTGACTAACGTATCTGCCGCCCGAAACGGAATCTTAACGGTAACGCAGATCGTCGATCCCACAATTCCAACTTTCCCCGGGGAACCGGGCGCCACGTTTGTCTTTTCGCAGATTCTCGGGGTGAACGACCAAGGTCTTGCGGTCGGCTATTACGGCGACTCCACGGTCAGCCAGCACGGCTTCCTGTACAACACCCAAACCGGCGTGTACACGTTCGTTGACGATCCCTCCGAACAGTTCGACAACGGAGTCGAAGTGACTCAAATCACCGGAATCACGAATTCGGGTGAGATCACCGGTTTCTACAGCGATGCCACCGCCGTTGACCATGGCTTCGTCGCGTGCCCCGTGGATGCCAATTGCAGTAGCACCCTTTCGGCAGCCCCCGAACCAACTGGCATCGCGCTTACCGCAGTGGGCTTGGCAATGCTCGCCTTTGCTCTCCGCAAACCTGTGAAACGCACCGCACCCGCAGGGATGCTTTAGAAACACCTAGAGAGGCGAGCTTGAGATATCGATGACTACCTTCCGTGGACGGACGTTCCGTACCCGGAAATCCTTGCAGCCTCGCCCGTCACCCGCGTTCTATGCGGCGGGTGGGTTCAGTTTCCAGTTTGGCCGTGATTTCGACACCACTAGTGACGTCAGCCGAATTTTCAGTCTGGAGGCACTTGTTTGCTAGGCGTGCGTGCTTGCCGATACACTGCGTTTCTCGCCCCTGACTCAGGTTGGCCATTCCCGCGCGCATCAAAACATCTGCACGATAGCTGGTGCTGGCTCGACTGAAGTGCCCACGGCAAGCTGAAGCGTTGCCAGCCGAAATCGACGCGACGCTCTACCTCCGCTGGCATCCAGGTCCCACCGGCACCGGAAGTGACTTCGACTCTCGCGACTCCTGATTCCGCTTCCATTCGAGAGGATCTACGGCCGTGAGGCCCATGTGAGCTAAGAGGAACAGATCGCTGTCTTCCGTGATATACGAAGTGAGAGCTGCACGCCACCTTCGGGCACACGCAAGAAGTAACCCTGATGTGTCATCCGTATACCGCGTCCTGAGACGTCCATCAATCAAATTCTGGCACCTTGTTGGAAGGCATCGGCGCACACTAGTAGCGAGATCTTACCGTCGAAGTCTGCTCATGTTGACCCGATCGAATCTATCGCCACTACCCCGTGCTCAGCAGTTTGCCAGTTGGCTTGGGATCGGTGTGCCAATCCTGCTTGCACCCATGGCCGGCGCGTGTCCGGCGGCCTTGTCGATTGCCGTAGCGAATGCCGGAGGACTCGGTGCGTGCGGCACTCTGATGATGAAGCCGGATGAAATCCTCGCCTGGAGCGAAGAATTCCGTTCCAAAAGTGAAGGACACTTTCAACTGAATCTCTGGATTCCCGATCCCCCTCCCATACGCAACTTAGAACTCGAGAAGCTTCAGCGCGAGTTCCTCGCGAACTGGGGACCTCCTGTCCATCTTCAAGCCGGAGATACCCCTCTCGAGGATTTCGATGCGCAGTGTGAGGCGATGTTACAAGCCGCACCGAAAGTGATTTCTTCCATCATGGGGCTCTATGAGCCGAACTTCGTTTCCGAGTTGAAGACGCGCGGGATTCTCTGGTTCGCGACCGCCACCACGGTCGCGGAGGCCAAGGCTGCCGAGTCGGCCGGCGCTGATGCGGTGGTCGCACAGGGTATGGAGGCAGGTGGGCATCGCGGAGCGTTTCATCCGGATGAAGCGCAGCACCAGTCGGTCGGCCTCATGGCTCTCTTGCCGCAGGTGGTCGATGCGGTCAATCTTCCAGTCATCGCGACAGGCGGCATCGCGGATGCAAGAGGTGTAGCAGCGGCGTTGCTGTTGGGCGCAAGCGCGGTGCAGATCGGAACGGGCTTCCTTCGCGCTCCCGAAGCGATGACGCCTGCATGCTATGCGGACAGACTTGCCCGGACGGAAGCACACGAGACTGTAGTGACGCGCGCGTTCAGTGGACGGCCTGGGCGTGGCGTTGCCACTGCGTATGTCCGTGCTGCAATGACCGGTCCAACTTCAGCGCCATATCCCATTCAGCGGGGACTCACTGCGGGGATGCGAGATGCGGCAAAAAAGGCGGGAGACGCCGAGCGCATGCAAATGTGGGCCGGTCAGTCCGCGAAGCTAGCCAGGTCCGAGCGCGCCGGAGAAATCGTTCGGCAGTTGTGGGACGGCTCGTTGCGGCTTTTGAACGACGCAGCGAAGATCTAGGTCTGTGGCCCTGCGAAAAACACTCGCCTGGTGAGGCTCGCCGTAGCGTCGCATGAGCCGCACTTTACCGGGCTCACGGCTTCGCCAGCGCATCCAACGGTAGGTAACCGAATTCCACTCAGTAATCGAAATACGGGCGATCCGAAAACTGACTCGCCTCAGGGGAACTCAAAACACATGTCCGGCGTTTGGCCGCGGAATGATTCGGAACAAAGTTGCGGGGCGCAGTTAACCTAATATCAATGCAAAGCACAATCTCGGCAATCACCAGGTCAATTCTTCGGTTTACAGCAGCATTCGTTGTTCTTGGGATGACCTGCATCTTTCTGACCTTGCCGGCGCTGGCAGGACCGGAAAGCAATCAGCAGCAAATCTTGATCGGCCTCGAACAGCGCTGGTTGAACTCCGAAGACAATCCGGACGCGCTTGCACCAATCCTCGCGGACGATTTCATCCACGTATTACCTTCGGGATTCGTAACCAAGGCTGAGCAACTGGAATACATGCGTACACATTCATTTCGCCAGCCTCAGATGAAAAAGCACTTCGAGGATTTGCACGTGCGCACGTTCGGCCATACAGGAATTGTCGATGGCGTTGTGGTGGCGATTTCTGCCGACGGCAAAGTTCGCAAGACTGTCTTTAGTGATGTGTTCGCCTACCGGAACGGAAGCTGGCGCGCAGTAAACGCTCAGGAGTGTTCGGTGCCTGAATGATCGGATCAGCAACTTCTCCCAACCATTGATCACGATAAAGGATCGCAAGCCGACCCCCGTATCACAAATTACAACTAAACTCGTTCATGCGTCCGGGCAGCGACAACGGCAGTTCGCTAGTTGCGCTACGATTTTTCTATGGCGAATCCGGCAATCTCGGTTTTCGAAGTGAAGTGTCCCTGCTGCGGATCGACGCTGCAGATCGACCCGGAAATGCAGCTCGTGCTGAGTCATCGCGAGCCGGAAAAGAAGCCCGTGATCGAAGATTTACACGCTGCCGTCCAACAACTCAAAGGAGAAGCGGATCGCCGCAACGATGTTTTCGAAAAGAGCTTCGCGTCGCATTTAAGCGGCGAGAAGGTACGGGAGAAGAAATTCGAGGAGTTGCTAAAGCAAGCGAAAGAGGACAAATCCGGCGCGCCTCCCAAGCGCCCGTTCGACCTGGATTAGAGAAACGCGCTAGCGCTCCAGCTCATGGGCGAAATCTCCCCGAGCCAGTCGTCTAACGAAGTCCAGATCCCCATCCAGAAAATCCAGCTCTGGCAAGGCCGCTAAAGCCGTCCATGAGATCTGTTCGAACACGCGTGCCTTGGGTTCACCTGTAAATTCGGGAACGGCAAAGAAGAGCAAGTGGACGCGGCTTCCGCTCGGATAATCGTGTTCGTAACGCGCCAGTTCGCTGCCGATAGTCGCATCGATCAGCAGCTCTTCGCGCAGCTCGCGGACCAGAGCTTCTTGCGGCGACTCGCCATACTCCACCTTCCCCCCGGGAAACTCCCATTTCAGCGGGTGGCGACCGTCAGGCCGGCGCTGGCCCACCAGAACTTGTCCGTCGCGGTGAATGATCCCTGCCGAAACGAGCAGCGGTACGCGGGTTCTCATTTGCACGTCATCAGGTCACATGTTGCTTGAGCTGGGCTCAAGCCCCGCGTTACGCCGTAGCCGTGCTGGTTGCGATCAGTTGCCGCAACACGTAAGGCAAAATGCCTCCGTTCCGATAGTATTCGGCTTCCTGTAACGTGTCGATGCGAGCTTTGGCCTCGAACTCCACTTTTTTCCCGTTCGGCCGAACGGCAATGACTTGCACTTCGGCGCCTGAGCCGACGGCGGCAGGGATGCCGCAGATCGAATAGCTCTCTTCACCGGTCAAGCCAAGCGATTCGCTGCTGTCGCCCGCCAGAAATTGCACCGGCAAAACGCCCATCTGCACCAGGTTCGATCGATGGATGCGTTCGAAACTCTCCGCAATCACCGCTCGGATACCGAGCAACAAAGTGCCTTTGGCCGCCCAGTCGCGCGACGATCCGGAACCGTACTCCTTTCCGGCGATCACTACCAGCGGCACTCCTTGCGCCTTATATTTCATGGCCGCATCGTAGATAAACATCTTCTCGCCATCCGGCAGGTGCTGGGTCCAACCACCTTCCACGCCCGGCACCATTTGATTTCTCAATCGGATGTTGGCGAACGTGCCTCGAACCATTACTTCGTGATTGCCTCGACGCGAGCCATAACTGTTGAAGTCGCCCGGTTTCACCCCGAGACTGATGAGATACTTTCCAGCCGGACTATCCACCGGAATCGAACCTGCCGGCGAAATATGGTCCGTGGTTACTGAGTCGCCCAGTACAGCCAATGTGCGTAATCCGCTAAGATCTCGCACGAAGGTAAGTGGATCTACTAATTTCTCGAAATACGGTGGTTCTTTTATGTAAGTCGAATCGCGCTTCCAGTCGTAAATGCTTCCGGCGGGAACTTTGATCGAATTCCAGCTCCGATCGCCTTTGAACACTTCGGAATACTCTCTCTGAAAAAACGCCGTATGCACCGACTGCGTGACCACCGCCTCCACTTCTTCAGGACTTGGCCAGATGTCTTTCAGGTACACACTCTTGCCATTCGAATCTGTCCCGAGTGCATCTTTAGTAAGATCGACGTCCACTCTGCCCGCCAGCGCATAAGCCACAACCAGGGGCGGAGACGCTAAGTAATTCGAGCGAACCAGTGGATTCACCCGGCCCTCAAAATTGCGATTGCCGCTCAATACCGCCGCGACATTCAGCTTTCCTTCTGTAACGGCAACCGCAACGTTCTCCGGTATGGGCCCGCTATTCCCAATGCACGTAGTACAGCCATAGCCGACCAAATGGAAATTCAGCTTCTCGAGATAGGGCATCAAACCGGCATCATTCAGATAATCGAAGACCACTTTCGAGCCGGGCGCAAGTGAAGTCTTCACCCACGGCTTTACGCTCAGGCCTTTTTCAACGGCCTTTTTAGCCAGCAAGCCCGCGGCCACCATGACCGAGGGATTCGAGGTATTCGTGCAACTGGTGATTGCCGCAATGACAACGGCGCCGTCGTGTATCTTTTCCTTATGGCTGTTCACGCGGACGCTGAAACTCTTCGGCGACCCGCCCAAGCTGCAGAGGAAATTCTCCTTGACGTCCGGCAAGTCGATCCGATCCTGGGGCCGGCGTGGCCCCGCCATGGACGGAACGACTCTGGATAGATCTAAGGAGAGCGTATCCGAGTAGACGGGATCCCGCGAGTCGGCGGTCAGGAATAATCCTTGCTCTTTGGAGTAGGCCTCTACTAAGTTGACTTGATCTGGTGTTCGGTTCGTAAGCCGCAGATATTCGAGAGTTACAGAATCGACTGGAAAGAACCCGATCGTGGCGCCGTATTCGGGCGCCATGTTACTGATGGTCGCGCGATCCGCGAGAGACAGCGCGGCAACACCCGGGCCGTAAAACTCAACGAATTTCCCCACCACGCCTTTCTTGCGGAGCATTTGCGTCACGGTAAGAACTAAGTCCGTCGCTGTGGCGCCTTCGGGCAACTTGCCGCTTAATTTAAATCCAACGACCTGGGGCAACAGCATCGAAATGGGCTGCCCGAGCATGCAAGCTTCCGCTTCTATCCCGCCGACTCCCCACCCGACCACGCCCAACCCGTTGACCATGGTCGTATG
>JAVKSW010000099.1:0-8299 GCA_039583505.1 Bryobacteraceae bacterium
GCGTTACTTCGGACTTGCCCGCTTCGGTGAGTTGTACGCCTACACATGGTCCGCCTACGCATTCGCTGCTGCATTCGGCCCATATTTTATGGGTCGAATGTTCGATCGGAATGGGTCCTACACTTCGGCGATGCTGCTGTCCCTCGTCATCGTTCTGGCGTCGGCTGCACTATTCGCATTGCTCCCCAGGGACAAGAAGGCAGGCTAAACTGTAACCTATGTCGATTCGTGAATGCGTGAAGCTCCCAGGCGTTGTTCTCGCGACGGCCATCTTTGCAGCGGGAGCGCTGTACGCGGCATCTCTCGATTCCACTCTGTTTCAGAATTTGGAGCCGCGCAACATCGGCCCGGCAATTATGGGTGGGCGTATCGCTGATATTGAGGGTATTCCTGGCAACCCAGCCGTTGTCTATGTCGCGACCGGCGCCGGGGGCCTGTGGAAGACCGTGAATGCGGGAACCACGTGGACTCCGATGTTCGATCACGAACCTGTGATCTCGATCGGCGCCCTCGCACTCGATCCGCACAATCCCGATGTGGTGTGGGTTGGTTCGGGTGAAGCTTCGGCGCGTAACAGCGTGTCGTTTGGCGACGGCATCTATAAATCGCTCGATGGCGGGAAGACCTGGCGCAACCTTGGACTGCACGACACGCGGAATATCTCACGGATTGTCATCAACCCGCTCAATACCGACATTGTTTACGCAACTGCACTGGGTCACAACAGTGGACCGAATGAGGAGCGCGGCGTATTCATGACTACTGATGGCGGCGAGCATTGGAAGAAAGTCCTGTACATCGACGAGCAACACGGCGGTGCAGATATGGACATCAATCCGGCGAACCCGAATATCGTGTTTGCAACCATGTGGCGTTTCGAGCGGCGGCCGTGGAAGTTTGTCAGCGGTGATGATGCCGGGGGCCTGTTCCGCTCAACCGATGCCGGTGTTACTTGGAAGAAGGTGACGGAAGGACTGCCAAAAACGTTTGGCCGAATGGGCGTGAAGGTTGCGGCCGGAAATCCAAGAGTGGTTTACGTTATCGGCGAATCGAATGAAGGCACGCTCTTCCGATCAGATGATTCCGGCGAGCACTTTCACATGATGTCTAAGGACCCGAGTTTGGTTGGCCGCGGAATTTACTACAGTCAGATGCGCGTAGACCCGACCGATGAAAATCGGATCTACGCCATCGGCATGAGCATTTCCACTTCGATTGACGCTGGGAAAACCGTACACCGGATTTCCGCGAAAACCCACAGCGACTATCACACGGTGTGGATCGACTCGAAGAACCCGAATCATTTATGGCTGGGTAACGACGGCGGCATCGCGGTGAGTTGGGATCGGGCCGAGACCTGGGAGTTTGTTGCCAACATTCCCCTCGGCCAGTACTACCAAATTACAGCCGACAACCGCTTGCCTTTTTATCACGTGTATGGCGGGCTTCAGGACAATGGCACTTACGCGGGTCCTAGCAGAACGCGGCAACCCGCGGGGATTCTGAACGACGTATGGCAGATGGTCAGTTTCGGCGATGGCTTTCACGTGGTCGTCAAGCCGGACGATCCGGAAATCACGCTTTCGGAAAACCAGGGCGGGGGAATTGTTTGGACCGACATGCGAACCACCGAGCAGCGGGACGTGAGTCCGCAGCCTCGACGCAACGATGGCGGCCCGGTGAACGAACTAAAATATCGCTTCAATTGGAACACGCCGATTGTCGCTTCGCCGCACGACGGAAACACTGTTTATTTCGGTGGGAACGTCATTTTCAAATCCACGGATTTCGGCGACACGTGGCAGCCGATCAGTCCAGATCTGACGACCAACGATCCCGAGAAACTCAAGAGCGTCGGAACCATTTGGACTGAGAATACGACGGCGGAGTACCACTGCACGGTAGTTCGAATTGCCGAATCGCCGGTGAAGGCGGGCATGATCTGGGCGGGCACGGACGATGGGAACCTGCAGCTTACCTCAGACGATGGAGCGCATTGGAGAAATCTGATCGGCAATGTGCACGGGGTGCCGCGATTCTCGGAAATTGCCTCCATCGAACCTTCGCGCACCGGCGAGGCGACAGCCTACGTGGCATTTGAGAATCATTGGTTCGATGACCTGCACCCGTATATTTTCAAAACCATGGACGCGGGCAAAACGTGGACAAATATCACCGGCGATCTGCCGCAGAACGCTTACGTTTGGGTGGTGAAAGAGGATCCTAAGAATCCGAAGCTCTTGTACGCTGGCACGGAGCTCGGCCTGTTTGTCTCTTTCACAGGCGGTTCGAATTGGATGCGCCTGCAGATGAAGGGATTTCCAGCAAGCGAAGCCGTGCGCGACCTGATGATCCATCCGCGGGAAAACGATCTCATCATCGCCACACACGGGCGGAGCCTCTGGATCCTGGACGACATCGCCGCTTTGCAGCAGGTGAACGGGAAAACGCTGAATGAACCTGCCGCGCTCTTCGATATGCGGAAGGCGATGCGGTTCGGTACACGATTTACGCGCTACGGAATTGGCGACAAGCCATTCGCGGGAAAGAATCCTCCTTATGGCGCGCTCATCACTTACTATTTGCGCGACAAAATGGATGCGAAGACGCCGGTCAAAATACAAGTGCTCGACGGGCAGGGGAAAGTCATTCGTGAACTAGCCAAGGTCCCCCGGGAACAAGGACTGAACCGAATCAATTGGGATCTGAGGTACGACAGTCCGGCGCCGCGTCGCTTGAAAATGGAAGATGTGGATCCCGAAGAAGAGTTTATGGGTCCCCGCGGCGGGCCACAAGCTCTTCCGGGCCGCTATACCATCCGGCTCACTGCCGGCAACGCGACGGTGGAAAAACCAGTCGAGGTTTTTACCGATCCCTCCGTCCAGGTCACTCCCGAGGAGCTTCAGGTGCAGTTCGAATATGATCTGAAATTGCGCGATCTGCAAACCGCGACGAACATGGCGCTCCGCAGTGTTGACACGCTGTTGGCCCAGGTGAAGCAGGCCGACGGAAGTGTCACGGCGCTCGCCACCCCTTCGCCAGAGCTCAAGCATGCTATCGAGGAGCGGCAGAAGCAGCTTGAATCCATTCAGCTGCAGCTGGCCCGACCACGGGACATTCCCGGTTACAGCATGGGCCCGCGGCTGGTGGATCGGCTCGGTGCATTGGCTTCGGAAATCGATCGCACCCTGGCGGCTCCGACTCAATATCAGCGCGAGTACTACGACCAGTTGCAGGCTGAATTCATCAGCGACATGGGCCGGGTGAACACAGTCATCACCAAAGGCGTTCCTGAACTGAACGATGAACTTAAGAAGCAGAATGGGCCGGCTCTGATGCCCGGCAAAGCGATCAAGTTCCCGGATTGGTTGTCCAGCGGCAGTCCGCAGTAAAGCGGCTATTTGCCAATACAGAACGTCGAGAAAATCCGATTGAGGATGTCATCGGCGCTCGTTGCGCCTGTGACGGCATCGATGGGCCGAAGTGCGGCGTAGAGATCGATCAGCAGCATCTCGTGAGGGATCTGAAACTCGACGGCTCGCTGCGCCTGCATCAGCGCTTCCACGCTTTCGCGTAGGAGCGCTTCGTGACGGACGTTGGTAATGCTGCCGCTTTCGGGAGCGGCGAGGCCTTCGGGCGCCAGACGCGCGAGAATTTCTTCGCGCAATTGCGCGATCCCTTCGCCCGTCAGCGCCGAGACAGTAATAAAGTCGCCGCTTGAGCCCCGGCGCAGATCGACTTTGTTTCCGACCACCAGCGGACCGCGATCCTGCAGCTTTTCAATCAGCAGGCGATCTTCACTCGTGACTCCGGTCGAGAGATCCAGAACGAGTAGGGTCAGATCCGCGTCGGCCATCGCTTGATAGCTGCGCTCGATTCCGAGGTTCTCGACTACGTCCTTGCCTTCGCGTATCCCGGCGGTGTCGACTAGTCTGACCGGGATGCCCTGGATCGAAGTTGGCTCCGACACTGTGTCGCGCGTCGTGCCGGGCACATCCGTCACAATGGCTCGCTCCTGTGCAAGCAAGCGATTGAAGAGACTGCTCTTTCCGACATTCGGCCGCCCGGCGATTGCTAGCGTGAAGCCTTGATACACGAGCTTGCCTGCCGCAAAGCTTGCGACCAGATCGTCGATTGCGCGTTGAACGGGGCCGAGTCGCCGCAGGATCTCCTCCGGAGGCGCGACACTGATGTCGTCCTCCGCAAAATCGATGCCCGCTTCGAGCAGAGAGATGAGTTGAAGGAGTTGCTCCTTGGCAGGCTGGATGCGTCGCGAAACGGAGCCTTCCATCTGCTGAGCAGCCACGCGCGCTTGATACAGCGTCGTCGCATCGATCAGATCGCGCACCGCTTCGGCCTGTGGAAGATCGATGCGGCCATTCATGTAGGCGCGTAACGTGAACTCACCTGGTTCGGCGATTCGAGCACCTCCGCGAACGGCGCGTTCGAGGCAAAACCGCAGCACAACGGGAGCGCCGTGGCACGAAATTTCAACCACATCTTCCGCAGTATAGGATCGAGGGTGTTCGAACAACGAGACGACTACTTGATCGACGACACTGCCGGATTCATCGACAAGCTCGGCCAGCTCACTTGTCCAGCTATGCCAGCGGGGATGATGCGGAAAGCGCAGAATCGCTTCGGCAATGTTCCGGCTCTCAGGCCCGGAGAGGCGCACGACGCCCAGTCCGCCGCGACCAATAGGAGTGGAAATAGCGACGATAGTGTCGCGCAGATTCATCCGCCGCTGTCGCTAGCGAGGACCGCGTCCGCGTCCACCGCGAGGTGGACGATTGCCCGGCCCCGGCCCGCGACCATGACCTTCGCGCCTGCCATCCGGGCCACCGCGTCCATTGCCTCCACGATAACTATCCGGGCGAGCTCCGTATTGCCGCCCGTGGGGTGGCAGGGGAGGAGCAGGTGGGGTCGGCATATCGGCGGGAATCACCACCACCGCGCGCGCGGGCCCGATGCCTACGCTTTCGCTGCGCAGTTCCTTCTCCTGTCGAAGCGCCAGGTGGATCACTCGCCGTTCGCGGCTGCTCATGGGATTGAAGTGGAACGGAACTCGCGTACGTTTCACCTTCTCCGCGGCCGCCAGCGCGCTCATACGCAGTTCCTCCACGCGCAAAAGCCGATAATCGTTTGCATCGAACGAAATCAAAGAATGATCTTCGGCCGGCAGGCGCAGCGCTTCCATCGACAAGTGCTCAAGCGCAAGCAGCAGCTCGGCGCGATTGGCCAGCAGCAGTTCAACGTCCCAACCTGCGAAGTTGACCACAACTTCCGGATTCTCCACTTCCGGATGCGGGTTCTCGCCGACTCGCAAATCATAGGACACGTCGAGGCCGGCATGGTCGAGTAGCGGCTCCAGGAACTGATCCAGTTTCGGCCGCAGCGATTCCACCGTATACTTCATGCGATCTATTTCTTGGCGGTTCTCTTCACTGGCGCTTTGGACACAGGAGCGGGAGCCGGCGCGGCAGTGGGCATGAACTTATTGATGACGAGCTGCATACCGATTCCTATCAAGTTGCCGGTCAAGTAATATAGTACAAGTCCGGACGATAAGTAGTAGAACATGAAGCCGAAGAACAGCGGCATTAGCATCATCATGCGCTGCTGGTTCGGATCGACACCGGCCGCGGGCGTCAGCTTCTGAGTTCCAAATTGCGTCGCAACCAGAATGATCGGGAGCAGGTGGATCGGCAGCGACTCCGGCGCGGACAGATCTGAGACCCACAGCCAGGGCGCATGCCGCAGCTGGATTGCGATGCTCAGCACGCGGTAAAAAGCGTACAGAAATGGCAATTGCACCAGCATGGGAAGACAACCCCCGACCGGATTAACCCCTTCGCGTTTATAGAGGTCCATGACCTCCTGGTTTTGCTCGGCCTTTTTCGGATCGCGCATGCTGACGTTCTTGTATTTGGCGTTGATCGCCTGAATCTGCGGCTGCAGCTTTTGCATTTTGCGCGCCGATTTCAGGCTGGTAATCCGAAATGGGAACAGCGCCAGATTGATGATGAGCGTCACGACCACGATGGCCCAGCCGTAATTGTTGGTCCAATGATCGTTGGTCCAGTTGAGCCACAGAAAAAGAGGCTTCGCGATGATGCCGAAGAATCCCCAGTCCACGATCTGGCTGAGTTTCGGATTTACCTTTTTCAGGATCTCGATGTCTTTCGGTCCGACAAACAGCGCGAAATCGTTTTGAGTGCCGGTGGAGATCCCGGCGCCGATGTAAAGGGTGCCTTTATCTTCGTTGGGCGGCTTGACCTCGTCGCTGTAGGTCCGAATCTGGAGCGATTCCGAATCCGTAGCAAGAGCGACCGCGGCGAAAAAGTTGTCCTCTAGCCCGCCAAACGCGTAATTACCGGTACGGGTGACCGGCCCATTTTTTGCGGCTTTCGTGGTATCGGTCCGCAGCTTCCCGGCCGCTTGATCGTAATAGACGGTGTGCTCGGTGGCTGGCGCGGCGTGCACGGTCTGATCGCCGAAGCCGCCGCGCCACATTAGAAAATGCGGAACGGCCGTCCCGTTCTCGAAAACCTGGGACTTCACCTGCGCCTGATAGGTGTCTTTCCCGAACTGGAACGATTTGTGAATCGTCGTCGTGCCGTCGGAGAATTCGTATTCGACACCCGTGCGGTCCGGTGATACTGTTGCTCGATAGAGGACCGTATTCGGATCGACGGTGAGTTTCTGTCCCGTGACTTCGATGGTGAAAGCGGGTGGGACGTCTTTGGCTGCGGGGTTAATGAGCTGGAGAGGCTTTCCCGAATTGTCCTGATACTTCTTCAAAACCCAGCTCTTTACCGCCGCGCCGCGATTCGTAAACACGATGTGATACAGGTCCGTATCGATGTCAGTAGTCCTCTCTGAGGACGCTTGGATCTGGCCAGTGGCCTTGGGCGCGGGGATCGCTGGAAGCGCGGCAGCTGGCGTAGCGAGTGCAGGCTTTTCGGCCAGCTTGGCAGCAGCCTTATCGTTCGCGGGCGTGACCGGTTTCGGACCGGGTGCGGGTTTAAAAATGTATTGGGAAATGACCAGCACCAGCATCATCAGGCCCAATGCGAGAGGAAGACGCTTCTCTATGGAAGGGGGCGCGGCGGGAGCCTGCCCGCTTGAACGCGGCGCCGCCGGAAGCTGCCCGGACGACGGCGGCTTTGGTTTTCCGCCGCTCGAATTACTCGGCATAAATGAGTCTCAATCTCATGATTAGTGGACCGGATCGTATCCGCCCGCGTGAAACGGGTGGCAGCGTCCAAGCCGCTTCACGCCCAGCCAGATCCCGCTTGCCACGCCGTGCCTTGCGATCGCTTCAGCCATATATTCGGAGCAGGTTGGATAGAAGCGGCAGGCGGAGGGCAGCAGCGGCGATACCCATAATTTGTATCCGCGCAGAAGAGCGATCAGGATTGTTTGCATCGCGCGAATAGCCGGCCGACTTCGCGGCACAGGTCCTCGAAAGGCGCTTCTAGCACCGTACGCCTCGGGTTGAAGATAATCGCCCAATTGAGCGGGAGCGCATCCATCTCTTTGCGCACCGCCGCTCTCATCCGCCGCTTCAGCCGGTTGCGGTCCACCGCATTTCCCAGCGCTCTGGGAACAGTGAAGCCAAAACGCGGAAGCGAGCCTTCCCCACGGGTGCACAGGCAAAACGCGGCGAAATAGCGGCTGGTCATGCGGACACCGCTTTGATAAATGTCGCGGAACTCAGATGATTGGACAACCCGATTTGATTTAGCGAGCGTAAAAACGGAACCAAATGGGTGTGGCGGTTACTTGGCGCCGCGCACGGCGGGTTCATCGCTGACCGTCAGTTTGTGGCGGCCCTTGGCACGCCGGCGCGCCAGCACCGCCCGGCCATCGGACGTCTGCATACGCTTACGAAATCCATGCGTTTTCGCCCGGTGGCGATTGTTCGGCTGAAACGTGCGTTTTGGCATTCAGAATCCTTACTGTTTCTATTGGCGGACGGCAGCGACTCGATCCTGCAGCCTGGCTGCGCAAACCGATTTCTCGCCGGAGGCGGATGCCCGATCAGAAAGCAGCGCTAAGACACACCCGCTACTGATCCATCGAACCCAAACAATCAGTATAAGTCATTGGAAAACGGGCGCAAAGTACCCAACGATCGCCTCGTGAACGATCGTTCTCGCGCATGTCCTGATATCGACGCAGTTTACTGGGTTTTCAGCGATGTGGCGGCGTCCACGTGAATCACGCGCCAAGCCGGGATGGTAGCGGCGCCGAGCGCAACCAGCGTCAGGATGAGAGACACGGCCACGAGAGT